>NZ_LCTF01000002.1 GCF_001663375.1 Caldivirga sp. MU80 | reverse complement strand
CAACCGGATTAAATTCACGGTTTGAACCAGGACATCCACGCCCTTAATTACGGTAATGTTGTAATAATGATTATTCCCAAGATAAACACCAGTAACCCAGTTTACATCATAACCAAGGCAGGGAGTATTAAGTATATTATCAGAGGAAATACTAGCATTGAGCGGCAGTAAGAAGCCTGGTGGCACATAGGTATTGGAGCCGTCGACCTGGAGCTTAACCAATTGTAGTTTAACCATGATTGTGATAACCGTGCCATTAGGTAATAAGGTCTTTACATAGTATGTACGCCAAGAGTAACTAACTTTAACGTCGCCGGTTAACGATCCTTTCTCAAGTATAGCGCGTGGAGACACTACTATTGTTGTTAGACCAGATGGGGTTCTAATGCATATTTTAAATTCGCTGTATGGTTTAGCCATGATTACCACATTGGGCTTCGGAGTTACTAAGTACATTACTGCAAATGTGACTGCTATTACTGCAATTACGATTATGGCGATAATGAGGATAGTTCTCCTCATTGAGGAAATGTGTCCTCCACTTAATTTATAAGGTTTTATTGCAGTTGCCCAGGGAAACAACCTTATTAGCTGGGTTGGGTTACTTAATAAGGCGTTAGAGGTTTTACCCTCCCTGGCTAGTTCAGCTCTACTTAACTATGCCTTTACCTTAAAATGTTAGCTAGCCATTATGTGCATTGAGATATCCTTTAATGGCGTAGATTATGATTAACCAACTGGTCTATTACCTTCACTGACATGGAGCCTTCAATGGGTGAGTTGGGTAATACTTTAAGTTAATTATCACTTAGCTATTAAAGGGATTCTGCTCCTCCAGCTTAGTGAGCGTAGCCCAATGTGGTGAGCTGGTTAGGTTGATTGGGCAATACCCCTTTACCGGTATTGGCAGGAGGATTATTGAGAAGGCTAATGTTAAGGTCAGTGACCTAGCTGGTGAGGGGTTTAGGGGGATTGTTGAGGGGGCATTAAACATGCTTAACACCCTCATTAAGGAGGGGGAGGGGGCTAAACTCAGCCTCAACGCTGAGGATGCACCCATGGTTAGGTACATTGCCTATGCGCTGGCCGCGTCAATGGATAGGAGGGTTTGGAGGAGGATAGCCGACTCAGAGAGTAAGGTATTTTCAAGGGGTGTGGAGTCCATTAGCAGGGTCAGTGGGGTGAGTCTTGAGTGCATTAAGGGTCTGTTCAATGAACTTGGGTTGAGGGTAATAGGCGTCGGTGAATTAGCCTCAACGGTGGCTAGGAGGGTTGGGGGTGTTCAGGGTCAGGTGCTGATGCTTAAGCCCTTCCTCTACGCAATGCCCATTTGGGATTACCTAAGGAACAGCCCCAGGAATGACCCAAATTGGGTGTTGGGCACTAGGCCAATTATACACGGGTACGTGCTGCTAACTCAACACGATGCCTACAGGGTGCTTGAGGAGGCCGTTGAAAACAGGGTAATGGCCATGATTAATAGGTTTAATGCTAACATAGACCTATTCACCCCGCTCATAAACTCGGTTAGGGATAGGTTAAAGGCCATTGAGGGGGCGTCACCCCAGGTTAGGCACAGGCCAAGCGTTAGGGTGGCGCCGAGGGGTGACCCACCCTGCGTGACCGCTGTCCTAAACGAGCTTAAGGCTGGTGGTAACCCAAGCCACATGGCCAGGTTCACCCTAGCCACCTACCTCCTTCATAAATGCGTAGCCGAGGGTAAGGAGAGGGAGGAGTGCGTTGAGGAAGCCCTTGAACCCTTCAAGCATGCCGCTGATTATAACGAGAAGATAGCCAGGTACCAGGTGGAGCACCTGGCTGGGCTTAGGGGTGGTAAGAAGTTCTACATACCACCTTCATGCCAGGAATTGAATAGTCTAGGCCTATGCCCAACAAACCTAGGTTGCGGTGTCAAGAATCCCATCCAGTTCATACGCGGTTCGGCTAAGGTTGAGGGACAGGATGACCACTGGTCGTCTATGTGAAGCAATAACGTTAATTAATCTCCCAACCTAGGCTAGCTAATGATGGATGAGTTGGATGCCAGAATACTGGATTACCTACAGAGGAATGGGAGAATTACTGTCTCAAGGCTGGCAGAGGTGCTTAATAAGCCTAGGACAACGATAATGAGTAGGCTGGCTAGGCTTGAGTCGAGTAAAGCCATACTGGGCTACAAGGCTATCATAGACCCAGCCCAAATGGGTTACAACATACAGGCATACGTCCTACTAACCGTTAGGAGGGTACCTGGCGCTACTAAGCCTAGTCAAGTTGCCCTGGCCGAGAGGATAATATACGATTCAGATAATGAGAGGGACCTCCCGTGGGTTGAGGAGGCGCAGGTGGTGACTGGGCAATACGACATTGTACTTAAGGTTTGGGCCAGAGACCTTAGGCAACTCTCAAACTTCCTAATAAAGTACCTGCCAACCCACCCAGATGTCGTTAAGTCGGAGACCATGATTGTGCTTGAGAATGTGGCCACGTGGAGGGATAGGAACATGCCCATTAGGTGAAGTTAAACGAAGTACCTGGTTAACCCAATTAAGGCCTTATGATCCCCCGGTGTTGATAATAAAACACCCTCAACGCCAAGATCCCTCAACTCGGTGAATAGGCCCTTCAATTCATCCTCCTTGAAGTGGGGTTGATTAATCTTCCTGATGATGTCCACGTTGTTCTTAGTCTCAACTATGATGTAGGGTATTAGCTTACCTACCTCAAGACCCTTTAACTCATCCGGCCTACTTAACCTTAGGACTAGGTAAAAATCAGCTCCAACCCTCATCCTCTCCTCAATGAGTCCCCTACCATACCTCATGCTCAGCATTAACCCAACCCTAATACCCCTCACACTCCTCCTCAGAAGCCCCAGGGCCTCCTCGGAGGCTAGGTAACCTACATCCCTACCAACCCTCGGCTTATCACCCCTGGTTAAGGCTACGTCAGCGCTAATCAGGAGGGCACCCTGGGCTATTGAGATCAGGTGAAGTTCATTTATGTCAAGTAGCCTCTGGTTGACTATAATCCTCTTCTCATCGTAAACCCTCCTGATTAGGCATGCGGCCACCAATGGCAATGGCGCGGGGTTTCCGAAAGGTGAGTCTGGTATGTTGAAGCCGTCGTAACCCTCAAGGCTCCTCACTAGGCTTAAATTCCCACTAACCCTTGGATGCACCTCAGCGTAGTAATGCACAAACCACTTCTAGTAATACCAATTTAAATTGCTTCCCACCTACGGCCTCTAGGTTCCTAATGCAGAATGGATTATTAAGCAGCAATCCCCCTCAGGGTCGTGTCCAGCGGTGAGTTTGAGACCATTAGTAGGATTGTGGGTGAGGAGTTGAGTAGACTTAAACCTGGGGATAAGGTTAGGACCATTGAATTCGTTAATAAGGTTATGGAGGAGTATGGTAGGGGGGTTAAGTTGAGTGAGGATGATGAGGCCAGGTTGAGGCCCATGGTTGTTGACGTGCTTTGGGAGCTTCAGAGGAGAGGTGTTGTGAAATTCTCAGATGACCTACTGGTCTTTGAGAGGGTTCAGGGTGGTTAAGGTAGTTTAATCCTCCTCCTATCTACGAACCAATACGTCCTGCCACCGTAATCACCCAGCACAATACCCAACTTACCCAATTCATCCCTGATTAAGTCAGCGGCGTCGTAAAGTTTCCTCTCCCTCAAACTCTGCCTAACCCTGATTATGGTGTTTATTATGCTCACCAACGTTGGGTTAACCGTGACCTTGTTAAGAACCCCGAGGACCTGCCCCATGTAGGATAGCACGTTCAGCAACTGTGATATTGAGTACTTTGAAACCCTCTCAGGTTGGTAAACGACCCTGGAGTTTATGTAGTTGCTTAGGTTAACCAACTCCGATATTGCGGCTGGGGTGTTTAAGTCGTCATTCAGTGCATTCTCGAAGTTAACCATGAACCTGAAGGCCTCATTAACAACCTCATCATCACCTGAACCCCTCTCCGGGGCCTCATCCATGAGTTGGAGTAGGTAGTCATGGCTTGCGTAAATACCCCTGAGCACGTTTTCCATGGCCTCAATGCTGCTGAAGTTGAAGTCAATGGGTTTTCTGTAGTGGGTGTTGAGGAAGTAGAGCCTAATGGCCTCTGGGTCATATTTATTAAGCACATCCCCTATAGGTATTATGTTACCTAGCGACTTACTCATCTTCTCACCTTTAACATTAACCAACCCCACGTGTATCCAGTACCTGGCGAATAACCTAAGCCCATAGTAAACCTTGGCTATGGCTACCTCATTCTCGTGGTGTGGGAATACTAAGTCCTGGCCTCCTCCATGGAAGTCGAAGGGTACGCCGAGGTATTTGGATGACATCACCACGCACTCCAGGTGCCAACCAGGTCTACCAGGCCCCCATGGGCTATCCCACCAGGGTTCACCCGGCTTCCAGGACTTCCATAGGGCGAAATCCAGTGGATTCCTCTTACCGGGTTCCGGCTCAACCCTGGCCCCGGCCATTAACTCATCTATCTTTTGTCCTGAGAATTCGCCGTAGTTGGGCACCTTAGTTATGTCGAAGTAGACAGACCCATCCACAACGTAGGCGTCACCCCTTTTAACAAGTTCATCAATCCACTTGACCATGTCCTGCACGTTCTCGGTCACCTTGGGGTATGCGTAGGCCCTCTTCACGTACAACGCATCCATGTAGTCCAGGTACTTCTTAATGTACCTCGACGGCACCTCATACCAGCGGCTAACCAAGTCATTACCGTACTCCCTCCTAGCAACCTCAATGATCTTATCATCAATGTCTGTGAAGTTGGTGACAAGCCTAACGTTGACCCCAAGGTACTCTAGGTACCTCCTAAATAGGTCGAAGAACACAGCCACCCTTGCATGACCAACGTGGGCCTCATCATACGGTGTTAGGCCGCATACATAGCCCCTAGCCACCCCAGCCTTCATCAACCTGAACTGCTCAACGGTTTTAGTGGCCGTATTGAATATCCTTATGGGTAGGTCCACGGCCCCTATGTACCTATCCTTACTAATGGTTAACAAATCCTTCACCACCTAGTTCAGTTAACTTAGGTGTTATTAAAATTCTTCTCGCAAATCCCTAGAAATACCTCTCCTATCTCAATGGGCCTAAACTGCTTATTAAGGGCCTGCTTAGGGGTACTTGTGGCTAAATTCACATGTCTCCACTGCGACAACTGCTGCTTCTTTGAGCGTGAGGAGCAGGGTCCACTCGTATTCAGCGATGAGGCTAGGAGACTTAGGAGACTTGCCAGGGAGAGGGGAGTTGAGTTAACGTTCAAGGAAGTTAAGGTTAATGGGGTCACAATGTATAGGTGGGTTATATTGGGTTATTGCCCATTTTACGATAGGGAAAGTAAACTATGCACGATACACCCGGTTAAGCCGCTGGCTTGTAAAATGTACCCACTGCTCTACAACCCAAGGACTGGGGAGGTGGTTGTTTCGAAGGATTGCCCATGGGTTAATGAAGCCGTTGAGAATGGTGGAGTAAGCCTAAGCGACTTTCCGGATGAGGTTAAGGCGCTGCACAGGGTTGTGGTTAGGTTAACACCTGGCTTAAGGGATTAATAATTTGTGGAAAAGTTTAAAACGAGGCGAACCATATAGATGCTTAACCATGTCATACACCACAATGTCAAAGCCAATGATGTACCTGCTTTGGGTAGTTACCCCAGTTGCCTTCGCAGCCATCTTCGCCTGGGGCCAGGTCATTAGGAATTACTGGATATCCATAGGCCTCTTCATAGCCTACTTCATAATCATATTCGGCGCATCCATATTCATGGGCTATAAGTCCTATTCCAAGAATAGGAGTGAGAGTGAGCAGTACAGGAGGAGGCAGGCTTTGAGTAGGTTAACCGGTGAGGATATTAGGAAGGCCATGGAGAGGGACTATGAACTACCCAGGGAGTACTCAGCCCTAAGCAAGAAGATGTTCCTGAACCTGGGGATAATGCTAGCCTTGCTCATAGCAGTCCTAGTGGTTTACTCAGCCCTCTTCAACAGGATATCAGCCGCAATATCAATACTCCTAGGTAATTACCCATCAATGGCCCAATCTACGCTCGAGTTCCTCAGGTACTTCATAACCTACCTAATAATGTTCGGCATATGGTTCGCCGTGTTCTACGTGGTGGCTAAGTACACAGGCTTACCCTACCTAAGCCAAAGCACGTCAATGATGCAGAACATACCATACATACCCACCAAGGGTATTGCCTTCTACAAGGACGCCATCATTTTCGACGACCTCTACGTACTAAAGGCACCCCTTGACGCGGACAGTGTCACCGTGGATGAGAGGAGGAGGTTCGTTGAGATAACGCTTAAGAAGCCAACCAGCACCATACCGTACCGTAGGCTTAGGATATACGCCAGAGATCCGAGGGGGATTTGGGAGAAGTACGTAAGTAAGTACTTTGAAGCCCAGGTTAAGGTTGAGGAGGTTAAACGCACCGAGGCAGAGGTTGAGAAGCCGAGGGAGTATAGGTGCCCATACTGCGGTGCGCTGCTCAACGAGGACTGGGAGTACTGCCCCAAGTGCGGCAGGAAGATACCCTGGGACGAGTTGAGGAGGGCCTACGAGGCATAGCGCACTAATACTGGGCGAGTTTAGCCATAGGTTTATAACTTAGGCTTAGGCAATGGTTACCCAGTGGTGGAGTTTAAGGTAGACGTCAACGGCGTTTTGATTAAGAGGCAGTGGAGCTGGGGCACGGTGGTTAAGGTTAAGGACGAGTTGAAGAGGATGGGGTTCAGGTGGGATAGCGGTAGCACCACCTGGGTTGGCAGGCTAAGCAAGGTAAGTGACCTTGAGAGGTTAAGGGAACTGCTCAGGTTAAGCGCAAGGGAGTATGAAACCCTCATTCAACCACTACTCAAGGCCTCGGTCAAGGTCCCAAAGGTCCCCGAGGAGTTTAGGCAATGCTCAATGGGGAACAGGGTTAACCTACCATGCGTGGTTAGGTTAATAATGGAGGGTGGTTACGTTGAGGCTGATTCCTTCGAAGAGTACGTGGGTAAGCTCATAGCTAACGCCCTTGAGAAACTTGGGGTTAAGGATGAAGCCGCCGCTGAGGAGGCTAGGAGGATACTGCTAAGCGACTATTCACTGAAGGAGACCTATGGGAGGCGCATTGAGTGGAGACTGGCCATACTGGGGAATGGTAAGGTAACCCTGAACTTCCTCGCTAAGGGGCTTATGAGTAGCCTTAGGGAAATTAGAGTACCCTACAACACGGTTGATAGGAAGGGCAACATAAATAGGTACGAGATACCAGTCATAGGTAGAGGTGATGTCTACAGAGAGGGAGATAAGTGGGTAATTAGGTTCCCAGTCTTCGAGAAACAGACCATCGCCTCACTGCTCAGGAAACTGGGCTACGTGGTTAAGGAAGTTGAGTGGAGGCCTAGGCAGATTAAGGTCCCTAAGGATGACGTCACCCTCCTCGACTTCCAGAAGCATGCATTAGATGCCTGGGTCAAGAATGGCTACAGGGGGACTGTGGTAATACCCACCGGTGGTGGGAAGACTTACATAGCCCTGAAGGCCATGGCCACCGTCAAGGCCCCCGCAATAGTCCTAGTGGTCACCGAGGAGTTGATGAACCAGTGGTATGAGAGGATTAGAAGGATGCTTGGGGTTGAGGCTGGTAGGCTAGGTGGGGGCTTTGATGATGTTAGGGATGTTACCGTGGCCATATACAACTCGGCAGTTAAGAAAATAGACGAGATTAGGGATAGGTTCGACCTAGCCGTATTCGACGAGTGCCACCACGTACCGGCAGAGACCTTTAAGAACGTGGCCTTTAAGTTAACTGCACCCTACAGGCTAGCCCTATCAGCCACACCAACCAGGAAGGATGGCAACGAGGAGTTGATTTACCTAACCAGCGGTGGCATTGTGCATAAGGTCACCTACCTGGATATGGTCCATGCAGGCCTTGTGGTACCCATTAGGCACTTCAGGGTTTACGTGAAGCTTAGCGAGGAGGAGCTTAAGGAGTATAGGTCGATTGGGGAGGATAACGCAATAATGCTCAGGAACACGGCAGCCCAGGCTAAGGCTAAGGTACCCGTGGCTGTTCAACTGGCTAAGCTTGAGCAGTCACTGGGCAGTAAGGTCATAGTCTTCACCCAGTACATTGAGCAGGCTGAGGAGATTTACGAGGAGCTTAAGAGGGAGCTTGGGGCTAAGGTGGCTTTGATAACGTCCAAGACCAGCAATAGGGATGAGATATTTGAGAGGTTTAGACTAGGCAACATTAAGGTCCTCGTAACCACCACAGTACTGGATGAGGGAATCGACGTCCCTGATGCGGACGTGGCCATAGTGGTTTCTGGAACCGGCTCACCTAGGCAAATGATACAGAGGGTTGGGCGTGTGGTTAGGCAGACTGAGGGTAAGGTTGAGGCTAGGGTTTATGAGGTCGTGGCTAAGGGAACTATTGAGGAGGCCCTAAGCAACGAAAGGCACCCTGACGATGAGGTTTACGAGAAGGAGTGTAGGAAGTATGATGAGAAGGACCTGGCATTGCTGTTAAATAGGGTTAAGGCAATAGTAAGTAAGCTTAGGGAGCAGGGAAGCATGCTTAGGTACGTTAAGGGTAGTCAATAGTACTCACGCTCCAGCTCATCAATACCCTTACCCTCACTGCGCGGCGCAATTAATGGGCATGTTAAGGCCAGTGGGGTCATTAAAACCGCCAGTAGCGCAAAGACCCCAGCCAACCTTATTGAAAGAAGAAGCATCGGCAGTATTAACGTGCTTACGTAGCCGCCTAACCTACCCATTGAGAATGCAACTCCACTTGACGTACCCCTGAGTAGTGTTGGAAATAGCTCAGCTGAGTATACGCTATTCACCACGTAACCCACGCCACCTAGGATCCATAATACCACCAGTGTTAGCGAGATCCATAATGGATTCCTTAATAGGAAGATTGAGGCATAGAGCAGGGCGGCCTCACCCACCGTCGCTGGCATTAGCAATATCCTCCTACCAATCTATCACAGTACCTTAAAACCATTAATCCACCGGCCACGAAGCCAAGCCACTGGGCGCCACCAATTAAAAGGGCGTAGGCTTTACTCAACCCCATGGTTGATACCATTATTGACGGCGTATAATTAGCGAATATAGCCAGTATGAAGGTCCAGGCGAAGAGGGACGCTGACGTGAAGGCTAACATTAATGCGTACCTACCTCTGTTCCTAATCCTAACCTCTACCTCACTCCTCTTAACCTTCCAAACCCAACTCTCGCTGATCTCCCTCCTCAACACAAGGGTAACCAGGGGTGGTATGGCGCCCAAGCCAAATAATGGCCTCCACGCTATGTTACTGAGGGAGAGTAGAGGTAGGGCCACTAGGGCCGCGGATGCTCCCCCAAGCCCCCACAGTATACTTTGGATGGCCAATAAACCACCCCTCTTTCTACTATCTGATAGCTCAGCCACTAAGGCTAGTCCTGACGGTATGTCACCGCCTATACCCATCCCCACCATTAGCCTACCTGCTATTAGCACTAGTATTGAGGGGGCTAGGGCACTGATCATTGAGCCTAGGAGGAAGAAGAGAAGTACGTTTAGGAATATTACCCTCCTACCCAGTAAGTCAGCTAACCTACCGAAGGCCACTGCACCTATTATCGAGCCCAGGAAGGGGGCCGATATTATCAAACCTTCGGCACCCGCCGTTAGCCTGAAGTAATGGCTTAGGGATAGTAGCGCCGAGCCACCTAGCAGTAGTGCGAAGCCGTCTGAGAATCCTCCCATGCCGGCCAGCACCGCAATGTAGGTATCCTTACTCACCATAGCTTGAGCTTTTAGGAATATAGTTTAAAGACTCAACCACTGCGGCTAAAAATGCATCCTCATATGAGGAGTGCCTTAATGAGCGTGTTCGCATCCTTAAGCTCCTCAAGGCTCCAAACCATCTTAGCCACTTCATCCTGCTGCCTCTTGGTGAGAAGACCAGTGGTTAACCTCCTGAATTTATCCTCAACCTCACCATCACTCATGGGGTTCATGGGATGGCCCTTTGGGTAATCAACCCTAGCCTCAGCTTCCCTACCACCTCTAAGCTTAACCGTAACCACCGTTGGTGTCGCCTGGGGGTAGAGCTTATCCAACTCTGGGTCAACCTCAACCCTAGTCCTCTTTATTAGGCCTAGGACCCTTGGATCCCTAATCCTACCTGGCTCATAGTGGTTTAACCATAGGTCACCGTTAACTAGGGCCGTTGCGACCGCCCACATTAGGCTGTGGTCAGCGGTCTCCTTGGTCCTTGGATCCCATTTCTCAGGATCCTTAACAATAATGTCGTAGGCGGCCTTAAACGTCCTAATGTTGATCAGCTCCACTTCATTAGGGTCTGTTAACCCTAACTCGCCCCTAATCCTCAACGCCGCCTCCACGGCGGATTGAGCATGGTACTCGACAGGGTAGGGCTTAATGTAGGTCCTCAGTATTGCCGAGGGCTTAGCCAGGTTCTCAAGATCCTTAATGGGGCCGTAGTCAAACTCCCCACCGAGGAGCTGCCTAATGAACCCCATCTCCCCCTCCATGGGCTTATCAGGCCCTGTTAAACCATGCGCCGCAGCTATTACTGAGAAGACCGCGTTCCTGGCTTGATTAGCCGTGGTTGCCGCCTTCCAGTGGGATAATTCACCAACCCTACTCTGCCTAGTTGATAGGTGGGAGGTTGTGTGTATGGCCATGGCATTTATGAACTGTTCCCTACCAACCCTCATTAACTTACCAGTAACCAGGAGGTGCCCAATGCCCGTGTAGTTAACGTGATCCCACCCGTGAGCCCTAAGTGAAGCTGAGTCGCACAACCTAACCCCAACCTCATAGCCAATGGCTAAAGCCGTCACCAAGTCCCTACCACCTGACCCAGAGTATGAACCCACGGCTAAGGCGGTACCCACCATGTCGGAGGGGTGTAGGGGCTCCCTGGATAGGTAGGTATCGTTGAAGTCGAGGTACCTAACCATGAGTGTATCTATGAAGGCGGCCCAGTCTACTGTAGTTGATTGACTGGAGCCTATTATGGGTACGGAGCCCTTGAAGCCCAATGCAGCTGACCTAGCGTACTTAACTGGCTCAGCAGTGTACGAGGCAAGGGCTACGCCGAGGCTATCAAGCACCCTCCTCTTAACCTCATTGACTACGTTAATGGGTAAGTCATCGAACTTAATGTTTATGGCGTAATCCACGAAAACCTCCGACAAATCCCTAGGCATAGGTTAATAGTTGACGGGGCTTTATAACAATAACCATGCCTAATTCACCGAAGGCATGGCTTGTTAATGAAGCAATGAGGTGAGGATTAGCAGCAAGGGTAATTAAGGGCCTCCCAGTTTATATGGCCTAGAGGTATCATGAATAGGCTGAATATAAGCATATGGCGCCTATATAGGCCGGATGCCGTAGTGGCCTTTGACAATCCTTTGATTAGGAATAGGCTAAGCTGGTACTACGTAGTCATGAATGACCAAGCCCCCGCTAAATTCCACATAGCAGCCAGGCTCGAGGTTAATGAGGACTACAGGTCGATGAGTACCGAGGAGTTGTGGAGACTCCACGATAAGGTGGGTGAGGAGTTTGATAAGGCCTGGGGTGAGCAGAGGGTTAAGCCAAGGTCAAGCATTATTAAGTCCAGTTTACCCAAGTCGTCATTCTTAGATGTTAAGATCGAGCTTGTCAGTAGGATCATTAGGAACTGCAACTTATGCGAGAGGAGGTGTGGCATAGATAGAACTAAAGGTAAGGGAGCCTGTATGCTTGATCGGAGGTCTAGAGTTGCATCATACTTCATACACATAGGTGAAGAAGCATCACTAGTGCCCAGCGGAACAATATTCTTCACAGGGTGTAACCTGAGGTGCGTCTACTGCCAGAATTGGGATATTTCACAGAGGCCAGAGAACGGGATTGAGGTTGATGAAGCCGACTTGGCCTCAATGCAAATTGAGCTTAGGGCCTCCGAGGCCAGAAACATCAACTGGGTTGGGGGTGAACCAACCCCAAACCTACACGTAATAATACCATCCCTGAGGATACTGGCTGAGAAGGGCATCAATGTACCTCAACTTTGGAACAGTAACCTATACCTAACCCCCGAAGGCATGAGACTCATCATTCACCTAATGGACATTTGGCTACCGGACTTCAAGTATGGCAATGACCAATGCGCATTAAGGTACTCAGTAGCACCTAGGTACGTTGAGGTTGTGTCGAGGAATCTAAAGATGATTTGTGATAGGGACGAGGACATTATAATAAGGCACCTGGTCCTGCCTGGGCATGTTGAGTGCTGCACCAGGCCAGTACTAAGGTGGATAGCGCACAATTGCCCAAGGGCCATAGTAAATGTGATGGATCAGTATCACCCAGACTACCTAGTCCCAAGGCTAAGTAGGTACAGGGAATTGAATAGGAGGGTTACTGAGGAGGAGATGAGGAGGGCTTACGAGTATGCCAGGGAACTAGGCATACTGACCTCCTCCCCGTCCTGAGGGGTGGGTGTTGCCTTAAAACGGGGAGGTTTCCTTGCCCAGTCTTCATTGGCTTCTCCGGCTGGGTTCATGGGGCTGCCCCGGGCCAGCACTGCGGGGCTTTGTTCAAAGCTGGCCTTGAATTCCTTGAGTGTGGCGTGTATGTACTTCACGATTTCGTACGGAACAAGTGGGTTTGATTTTCCTTCGTGCTTTCTCCAGTTCATGTTCTTGCTCAGACTCTTCAAGTCCCACCATACGCCTTTTGTCCACGCTTCTGGTGTTAGCTTCCAAGCCATGTTCATGACTGAGGCATGATCCCTATCCACGAGGTGCCCAAATGGGCATTTTAGGGTGTGCCAGTCGTTGGTCTCCCCAAGCCTTGTGAAGTGTATCGGGCAAACCCTACTGTTCCTGTAGGATGATACGTGGAATATCCTTGAACCCCTCTCCAAGGCCTTATCCTCAACCGCCTTCTCAATGCTCTTGAACGGCGTCTGCTTAATCCTATGCCTTAACTCATCCTTCTCAATTTCATTAATCATCGATTCCTGCGGATTTTCGCCAAGCTCCTCTGTTACAATGATTGCCGGTGTTTTTGTTAATTCATTAGCGATTTGCCTAACCCTACCAACCTTCCTACCCCTCTCCCTCAACCTCTTAACACGCTTCCTAAACTCCCTGGTGTTCATTATGTTCACGTACTTACCGTTTGGTAATGCATACAGTGGCTTGAGCCTATCGATAATCATATTCCTAGTCTTTTCATACCTCTTGGCTAGTTTACCGAAGTCTGTCCTTATTTCATACAATTGTGGCGTTACGTATTGCCTGTTCCAATTAACCACCATACCAACTGTAGATGCTAAGTCGATTTTACCAACAGCCACGGTGTTCTCGTTGATGTCGAATGAAACAATTGATTTTGGCTCTTCCTCCCTGGGCTTCAACTCGAAGATGAATACTGCGTACCACTTATTCAACCTACGCCTAATAATCAGCGTTGATGCTAATTCTGCTTCCCCATTCAACACTTTCCACCAGTAAAGCCAGAAACGTTTATGTGGTCTGAGCCAAACCTCCCTTCTCTCGCCAAGTAACGATAGATTAAGCCTGACTGGGGCTATTGATTTAACGAACTGTTCATAACTCCATGCCTGCTCTGTAAACCTAATCGACACAGCCTTAACCTCTGGGTAGGGCTTGTCCACCAAGCCCTTCCTCCTCCTCTCCATGAATGACTTGGCGATCTCTGCGGCTTGTCTAATTGCTTGAATTATTAAATGTGCATGCAAGCCCTGGTACTCACTCCTATACTTGCTGTAGAACAACCTCTGAAGTTGTGTTGCACTCGTAACATTGTTCACAACAGCGTACTCAACAACCTCACGAACAATGTTAAGGTACATGGTTTCAACGGAGTAGAGTAGCTTATTGAGTTCTCTAGTGACCTCAAGCTCAACAGCAACAGCCCTACACAACATCCGCAACAAAAACAAACAACCAGACTTAAAAACCTTACCCCGCCCCTAGAAGGGGCTTCAGGGTCATGTCATCCTCATACGATATCACGCATATGAACTCCGCATCCTCATTACCAATGTTCTCAATGGAGTGTGGTTCATAGGGGCCTGTGAAGAAGAAGTCCCCAGGTCCAAGCTCATAGGTGACGCCATCCCCCTTAACCCTAAGCTTACCCTTGAGTATAACCACGGCCTCGGTGTACTTGTGGTTGTGAAGGGGCATGTAGCCGTTGGGCTTAACCACAAACCTCCTAACGGCGTATTTAAATGAACCATTATCCTTAGTCACCAGCCACTGCACGTAAAAGCCCCTAGTCCCCTTAAGTATACTTGACACGTCCTGCTGGGGAACATTACTTACATTGCCCACGTACATAGCAGGGACTTAGCATCCTTCTTATTTAAGCATTAATTCAAGTTCTAATTTAACATTTAACTCTTGAAGGAAATCATGATCCCGGAGTTGTTGGCTGCATTTAAATTCGATTACCCATTCCTTGGCAACTTGAAATTTGAATTTTCACGGAAACTTGGTGATTAAGAGAGGGATGAGTAACGCTAATCTTAGCGCATGTGAGCATCTTTTATTAATGATGAAATTGCTTGTAGGTATCTCATTAACCTATGTTAAGTAACCATGCTTAATGTTTAAATTTCCTTTCCCCTCTACTTAGCCGAACCTGCGATGGGTAGAGTTGCCTTGGTTACTGGCGCATCCTCAGGCCTTGGTAAGGGATTGGCTAGGGAATTAGCAGTTAAGGGCTATGACCTAGTTCTCGTGGGTAGGAGGAGAGAGACCCTAGAGGAACTGGCCGGTGAACTGAAGGGTAAGTATAATGTGGATGCCTGGGCCATTGACCAAGACCTATCTGACCTGGGCAAGATAAGTGAACTAGTGGGTAAGGTGAAGAACCTTGGGGTTAAGGTCAATGTGCTTGTCAATAACGCAGGCATGGGTATTTATGGGCCGTTGAGTGAGCTTAATGAGACGGATATTGTAAGGGTAGTGAACTTAAACTACATTGCCCCAATACTTCTCATTAAGGGTTTCCTGGGTGATTTAGCCGGTGAGAGGGGTTGCGTGGTTAATGTAACTAGCCTTGCAGCCCACATACCAGTACCTTGGTTTGGAATCTACACTTCAACCAAGGCCGCCTTGGCTAACATAACTGATGCATTAAGGATTGAGCTTAAGCCGCTTGGCATTAGGGTAATTGGCGTTTACCCAGGCTACATGAGGACGAACTTCCACAACAACACCATAGTCAGCCCAACGGCTTTAAGGGCTAGGGAGGGTCCCATGGGGCCGGTGATGGATCCAACCTACGTGGCTAGGAGGATTGCTGAGAAGATAGATGACCCAAACTTTAACGGTGATGTTGTGCCAGGCTTCACCTACCGCGTGGCCGGTTCACTCATTAGGCCACTTTACCCACTAATCAGGCGTTACGTCGATAGGTGGTTTAATAGAAGGTATAGGGAAATTATGGGCAGCATGCAGGTATAGAGGTAAATATTTTTAACTTTGTTAATAACCTATATGCCTCTATTAATGCCGCTATTATTGATAGGGACTGCATGGCCAGTCCCGTGTAGTCCACAATGACTTTAGCTATTGAACCACCCACGGAGTAGTAGATTATAAGGATTTGGGTACTGGATGAACACTTCAACGAGGGATAGGCAATTACCAACAACATTACCCACGATTAATGAGGGATTGATATGCTATGTGAAACCAATTATATGTAATGCATTGGTGTTAAGTCCTTAAGTCTTTATTCTGATAATACATCTAAAGGTAAAGTTTAACCACCTAAGTATAGGAGCCGCCTAACATTATTTTTACTTCATTCAATCCTACTAGTATTAATGTGTATAAGAGATCTAAGGATATGGCTAAGACCATGCCCACCGCTAAACCTCTTCAAATTTAAAGAAACACCATCAGATTAACTTCAGGTATCCCCTGGTACTTGACATCAAAATTAGTATTACTCACATCTATACAATTGAAGGATATTGTTTTAAACATATGCATGAGTCTAATTAAACTATGTACTGGGATTCATCAACCACATCCACAGTGGGGTTATGGCGACCCTGAGGCCCTCAACCTCCACTTCACTCTCAAGGTCCCAGCTTATGATCCTAAGTTTACCACCACCCAGCGCCTGCCTAGCCTTCAGTAAGGCCCTCAACTCCCTCCTATCCACCTCATCCATGGCTGAGGCATAGGTTACTTGAATCAACTCCCTAGGCTCAGTCTCAACAACGAAGTCATCCTCGTAATCGCCGTTCTTAAAGTATGAGTAGGCTAACCCCCTCCTCATCAATTCAACCGCAACAGCACACTCCATCATACTCCCCATTGACTTCCTCCTGAAGTAGGCCGTATCTATTGGGAAAACCTTCCTAGGCTGTTGGATGCTGGCCTTCCTGGAAAACCCAAATCGCCTAATGAGTATTGCATAGTATGATTCCTCGAGGCACCTTAGGTAATTGGCTAGGGTCCTCTTACTCTTCCTAACGCCGAGACTCTTGAAGTAGTTACTTAGCCTCGTTATTGACAGGCATGCCAAGCTTCGCCCTTCAGGGCGGGGTTGCCCCACTACGTGGGATAGGTTTATAAACATTAGCAACCCCCAAAGAGGGGGTAACGCTCGAGACCCCCAGCGTGAAACCCCACCTCAAAGAGGCGGGGAGGGGGTCATACGTATTTGCCGAAGCTATCCTCAACTAGCTCAAGGAACGTCTCGAAGAATGATGCATCCCTTATACGGTATCTGTCGATTACATCCCTGTAAACTATGGTCTGCCTATAAGCCTTAACCAATTCACCGGCTAGTTCAGGCTTAAGCACCACCTCTGGTAATGCGCCATTGAGTACGTAGTCCCTTAAGTGGCTTAGTAATTCTCCATGCCTTTCAGGCACCCTTAGGTAATCGGTTTGAAAACCCTAACCCTAAGGAACTCCCTAAAGGAGAAGGGTAGAACCAACCTCTCAATGTACCTACCCCTAAGCTCCGTGGAGACTTCACTAGCCCTAAGCCTAGACGAGGAGCCTGAAACAACAACTAGGTACCTACCCCTGTTGAGAAGTGTCCTAACCCAACGACCCCACTCATGTATGTTCTGAACCTCGTCAAGTAGTAGTACCACTCTGCCGTTCCAAGCCTTAGCCTCCTCATTAATAACCTTAATGAATGAGTCAAAGTCCGAGGGCCTAATGCCCATTAACCTAACATCCTCAAAGTCCAGATACACTATACTCCTATGTGGCCAACCCCTGTTTACCAGGTCCCGCGCTATCCAGTACATGAAGTACGTCTTACCAGCCCTCCTAGGGCCAACTAGGGCTAGTGTCCCTGGGCAGGACCGTGGGTATGTTGAAGGCAAACCACTCCTCAATGACCTCCCTAAGCAAACCCTCAAACCCCACGGTAAGTATAGGAAACAGATTTATGAGGAAGCTGTTTCCTATAGGAAACAGACCTAAGGCCCTACACCTCAAGTCTCAGTCTATTCGTGAGTTGCGTTAACTCATTGATAACCCTGTTAAGCACAGGCTCACCAATGGTCCTCAATGTGCCTAGGCTTGGTGGGCTTAGGCAGTTCTTAAACTCAAGCGGTGTCTCAATGCCCATGCTCATGAGGCAGTGGCTCATCCTGTACCAGTTGCTTGAACCATCTAAGCCGCACCTTAACGCCGCCAGTAGGAACATTAACTCCTTAAGCGACTTACAAACCATGACCTCATCATCACTGTTCCTGAAGGTTAAGACCCTCTCCCCAATCTTACCTACCTCATTCCTCACGGCCTCATTAACATCAATGTGAAGCGGCTTACCGTGGACCAGTAACCCAGTCTCAACAACGTAGGCGAAGAACAACGTGTTTCGTGGCTTCTTAAAGACCTGCAGGTCAACACCACTTAGGTTCGGTAGCTCAACTGGTGGGTTATTGGTGAACACTGCCACGTCCACGTCACCACCACTACAGTCAAGGGAACCACCGTACACGTATATCGCATGCGCATTCCTAAACAGGTTAATAACCCTACCAATTAACTCACCAGGCACGCAACCCCTAGCCATACTGTTTAACCGCCTAGGAGGCGCAAAGGTTTATTAGCATTTAGGGTACCCTAATTATTTTGGGTACCCTAAATGTTATTTAGCTTAGAGCCTAAGTCAAGGAGGGAGGATTTATTCAACTTCAACTATGAACTAGCGAACCTAACCAATGCCTTAAGGGGTAGTGGTAGGTTAATTGCTGTAACTGGCCTAAGGAGGACCGGGAAGACCTCGTTAATGAGGGTTGCCCTTAATGAGTCAGGCATCAATTACCTTTACATTGACGTTAGGTTAAGCATCTATGCCAATTACGGTGACTTAGTGAACTTAATTGCGAAATCCCTAAACGACTTTATACTTAAGAGGACTTCCATGCTCGGTAAGGTGCGTGATGCCCTTAAGGGGCTTAATGGTATTGAGGTTTCCCTAAACCCACCCGGCATTAGGGTTAGGTTCAGGGGTAAGGGGAAACTAAGCATCAGTGACTTATTCGTTAGGCTTAATGAAATCGGTGAGCCAGTCATAGTGGCCTTTGATGAGGCTCAGGAGTTGAGGAGGGTGAATTGGCTTAGGTTTGATAGGTTATTCGCTTACATATACGATAACCTGCCTAACGTAAAGCTCCTGGTCTCTGGTTCACAATTCGGCTTAATGTATGACTTCCTGGGCTTAAACAACCCAAGGTCACCCTTATTTGGTAGGGCTTACCTGGAGGTGAGGACTAGGAGGCTTAGCCCAGATGAAGCTCTGGACTTCCTTGAGAGGGGGTTTAGTGAGGTTAGGGTTAACTGCCCCAGGGATTTAATGAGGAGGGCTGTGGACGCCTTTGATGGCATAATAGGTTGGTTAACCTACTTCGGCTACTCATACTCCGTGAACAACATGAGGGACTTCGATGAAATACTGAGGGCAGCCTCATCACTAGCCCTTGAGGAGTTGAGAAGCCTCATATCTGCGTTGAGGAGCAGTAGGTACATCATCATCCTGAGGACCCTAGCCCAGGGACCAGCGCCGTGGAGGGTTATTAGGCACAGGCTTGAGGATCACGAGGGGAGAAGCATAAACCCAGCCACTGTGTCGCAACTACTAGGCACATTAATCAGACTTGGTGTAATCGAGGAGAAAGGTGGCGAATACGCCATAAGTGACCCAGTTTATAGGTTAGCCGCAGGGCAATTGTGAAGCAACCGTGCATTTCAACTTTTAAAATCAATACCCCTACTTAGTGAAAATTCATAAAGCCTAACGGCTATCCTCAACACATCTGATAGTTATAGGGAACCATCTATAAACAGTCTCCTCGCCCTCGTTACTAGCCCACTGCCGAAGGTAAGGCACCTGGGATGGCAGTGAGTCCAGACCTAGCCCCCCACGGGCACTGAGCCGTGATACCCCCAAGAATAAGGGCAAGACTACCAGCTACGCCTAGGCAGTCCTCATAGTATCCACGTGATTTAGCGATGCTAACCAGGTCAAAATCCACGCTTTAATGCATGAAATGCATTATTAAGGGTTGCTTTTTATTTACCACAAAGCTACGGGGAATTTATGAAAAACACCTTCTACTCCCTTTAGGGAGTTTCTTTATCCTCAACAACACCCAACTCCAGCGCCGCATCGATTATGAATGGTGGTAATACATCAACTAGGTTCTCGGGATTCCCCACTTCAACGCAATATCGATATCGCTCAATTGCGTAAACCTACCGCGAACTAGGGAACCGAAGAGCATTACGAGCCTGAATTTATCCTGGTACTTACGTAGAATGAGTGCCCTAAGCCTACTAGCTATATTCAGGCAATACTCATTGCATCCACGTGTCTTCGCTACTTCGGCTAGGTCAATAACCACGCTTTACCGCCATGCGGCGAATTTATTAGGTTTCACATGCCCTGCACCCTAAGCGTTTTCAGTAATTCCTCGTAGTCCCTCAATATCGCCATCTTGACCCTGCCCAGGTCAAAGCCCATTATTGATGCAGCCACCAACGAGCCGCCTGCGCCGACCCCTTCCTTAACGAAGCCCTCCTCAAACGCCCTTAAGCCCTCATAGGGCATATCGTCAAAATTTAGGTTTGAGGATACCACGGGTATTGGGTGAATCTCCTTAACGAGCCCTACCAAATCCGCCGATTTATCATTAATTAACCACCTGGTTGTGGCTATGGCGAGCCTCGACAGCGCGGATTTATCGAAGGCCTTTATGAAGGCTAGTACGGCGCCCATCTGCGTACCCCCAGCCAGTATTACGTGGGACTCAGCCCTAGCTGCCCCAATGGCTATTGAGGCCATGGCAGGTATCACGGGATCGCCAACCTTCGAGACCGCGAGAATTGGGTCGTCAAGGGCCTTTGAAACACCCGCCCTCTCCAGCGCCCTCTTTACAACGCTTATTTTCAACTCCCTAGGATTAGTCGGTGAGGCGCTCGACATTTTGTGCCAAGCATCATAACCCATAGCTACTAGGAACGCCATAGCAGTTGTTGTGCCAGCGGGGATGGACTCACCAATGATTAGGACCCTAAATGACCTACCTAGGTTCTCACCAAGCACCAATCCATTATCAACCATTCTCTCAACAACATTCCTCCTAAGGGCATCGCTTTTAATTATGTCGAGACCCGGTTCACCCTGTAAATCCACATGCGGTATCAACGGCTTGACGCGTGAGCCGGCATTAACAACGAGCACGCCCGCATTGATGAGCCTAAGCGCGGCTCTCGTAATGAGCGCCGGCGTGGGCTTACCGTCAGGGGTCATTGGTACGGTATTGATCACTCTACACTTACCGAGCAGTAGGTACTCGGCGTCTGCGGCGGGCGTAAAATGCGTTAGTTCGGGTTTTGCTCCGGCTATTGTGATGCCAGGGATTAGGCTTACGTCAGTTGTGCCTATTGTTAGGGTAAAGATGAAGCCCTGTTTGATGGCATTAATGAAGGGCTCAAAATCCCCTAGGTGGATGGTGTATTCCATAACCGAGGCTGATTAGATGCCCTATAATTAAGTATTTCGCAGTGAGGCATGGCTATTTTACATGTCTGGCTTGGGCCATGGTGATTTTAGTATTTTCTCGGTCTCTTCACCGTATATTATGTTCATTACCTCAAAGACCCTCTTCCTTACCTCGCCTATTGAGTTGGCTATTATGTTAACGTGCCCCATCTTTCTCCTGGGCCTCACCTCAGCCTTATTGTACCACCAAATCTTAGTGCCCGGTATTGACAGTATCTTATTCACCATGTCCTCATCCCACGGTTTACCGAGTATGTTAACAATGGCCGAGGGTCTCAGTAACTCCGTATCACCAAGCGGATAATCTAGTATGGCCCTCACGTGGTTTTCAAACTGGCTCGTGATGGACCCAAGCAGTGTCCAGTGGCCCGTATTGTGAACTCTGGGTGCAAATTCATTTATCAACACATCACCATCGCTAGTTACGAAGAACTCAACCGCCAGTACCCCCACGTAGTTTAATGCCTCAGCCAACTGCTTAGCCAGGCTTAATGCCCTAGCCCCCACTTCATCGGGTATTTGAGCAGGTACTATGCTGTATATTAAAATTCCCTCATGGTTGTAGTTCTCAATAACAGGGTAAAACTTGGTTTCACCGCTGGCTGACCTAACTAGTATCACGGATATTTCCCTACTAAACCTCACAAACTCATCCACCAGCAGTGGGTATTTATTGGGGACCTCACTTAACTCACTGGGGTTGTTAATGTAGTACTGCCCCTTTCCATCATAGGCGCCGTAGGGGGCCTTAACCACGCACTTACCTAACCGCTTCACGATTGACTTCAGTTCATCCCTTGATTCAACAATCTTGAACTTGGGTGTCGGTAACCCAATTTCCCTTAGGAACTCTCTCTCCTTTATCTTATCTTGTTTAACCATGACCGAGGTTATGCTTGGCCTTAGTTTGCCGAGTTCATGCGCATTAGCAAGGGCCTTTGGGTTCACGTGCTCGAACTCAAACGTGACTACATCACTACTTAGCACCAATTCCCGCCAATCATCACCCACAAACGCTCTATCAGCAACTTGAAGTGCTGGCGCATTCCCATGTTCATCATAGACATAAAACCTGATACCTAGTGCCCTACCCTCGATGATCATCATGAGGCCTAACTGTCCACCACCTAGGATACCCAGCACCCTGTTAGGCATCCCCCAACACCGTCCTTAACACCTCATCTCTCATGGTATTCATGAATTCGATAACCCTTTGCCTAAACTCAGGGTACTTAATACCCAGTATCCTGGCGGCTAATAATGCAGCATTCCTAGCCCCATTTATGGCTACCGTGGCCACGGGGATTCCATACGGCATTTGGACAATGGATAGGAGGGAATCGATACCGTTCAACTGCCTAGACATTATGGGAATACCCACTACGGGTAATGGGGTTAGTGATGATGTCATTCCAGGTAGGTGAGCAGCACCACCAGCACCCGCTATTATGACCTCAAGGCCCCTATCTGCAGCCGTCCTAGCGTACTCAAACATGAGCTCTGGTGTTCTATGTGCTGAGACAACCCTAACCTCGTAGGGTATGTTAAGCCTCCTCAACTCATCCACGGTCTCCTTCATCACGTCCCAGTCGCTTTTACTGCCCATTATTACCCCGACTAATGGTTTTACCTGACTCATTATTTTCCCATTTAAAGAAAAGCTTTAAAAAGTTGCGCTCATAATCCCTTTGTGGAAAGTAGTCAATTAAATCAATCAATTAAACATACGGTTAACACGACGCTTAAGAGCCATGAAATCAAGGCGATTAGGGAATCCCTAGGCAGGGAGCCGAATGAAGTGGAACTGCTCATATTCGAGGCCGAGTGGAGTGAACACTGCTCATACAAGAGTAGCAGAAGGTGGCTGAGGGAGCTACCCTCAGAGTCCATTCATGTTGTTAGGGGGCCTGGCCTAGACGCACCCCTAATTAAGGTTGGTAAAGTCTTCATCTCGTTTAAGATAGAGAGCCATAATCACCCATCAGCCATAGACCCATATGATGGGGCGGCCACGGGTGTTGGTGGTATTGTTAGGGATATCTTAACCACGGGTTTAAGGCCCATTGCACTACTTAATAACCTACATTTCGGTGACCCAGGCGATAGCTACTCACTTTGGATAGCCAGGGGTGTGGTCAAGGGTATATCCGACTATGGAAATAGGATTGGGGTTCCCGTCGTTGGGGGTGAGGTGTGGTTCGATGAGTCATTCGCCAGGAACCCAATAGTACTCATCACATGCCTTGGCGTTGGAGTTGAGGGGCAAGTTGTGTGGGGTAAGGCAGACCCAGGCGATGTGGTTATGGTAATTGGTAATGATACGGGTAAGGATGGTATGCTTGGAAGCTCCTTCGCCTCAAAGGCGTTAGGTGGGAGTGATGAAATGTCAGCCGTGCAGGTTGGTAATCCACTACTTGAGAAGCTACTAATAGACGTAATCACAGAACTAGCCCAAAGGAGACTTATCAAGGCCATTAAGGACGTGGGCGGTGGAGGCTTAGCAACGGCGTTGAGTGAGTTGGCTTCACAATTTAACCTAGGCATTAGGGTTTACCTAGACAGGATTAGGCTTAGGGATGAGTTAAGCCCAGGGGAGATACTCGTCTCCGAGTCCCAGGAGAGGATGGTAGTGGTGGTGGACCCAGGGCGATTACGTGAAGTGGAGTCGCTGCTAGGCAGCTATGGTGTAGATTACGACGTAATAGGTGAGTTAACCGAAGGTGGAAGGTTCGAGGTGTATTACAGGGGTGAGCTGGTAGCTGACCTGCCGGTTAAGTTAATCACAGGCGCCCCGGAGGCTAACCATGAACTCTCAGAACCAGCCTGGCTCAGGGGCCTTTGGGAGCTACCTCAGTTAACGCCAATACCGTTTAGGGATGCCTTGATTAAGGTGCTGTCTAGCCCCAATGTAGCCTCTAAGGAACCCATTTACACGCTGTATGACCATGAGGTTGGGGTTAGGACCGTAATTAAGCCAGGGCAAGCTGGGGCAGCCGTTTTAAGGGTCCTTGAGGAGGATGGTGACAACGGGAAGTTGGGCCTTGCCATAAAGGCTGATGCAAACCCCAGGTATTCATTCCTAGACCCATATATTGGGGCGGCTAATTCGCTGGCTAAGGCGTATAGGAATGTGGTTGCCGTCGGCGGCAGGCCCATAGCAGCCGTGGACTCGATAAACGTGGGGAATCCTGAATTACCTGATAGGTACTGGTACTTCGTCATGTCGGTTAAGGGCCTTTCATGGATAGCTAAGTCGTTGGGGGTACCCATAGTTGGCGGTAAGGTGAGCTTCTACAATGAGGACTCAACGGCAAACACTGTGATAAAGCCCGTGGTCGCCGTGGCCATGCTTGGCGTATTGGATGACATAGATAGGAGCATCAGCGGTGGGCTTAAGGGTAATG
Source organism: Caldivirga sp. MU80 (assembly GCF_001663375.1). Lineage (GTDB taxonomy): Archaea > Thermoproteota > Thermoprotei > Thermoproteales > Thermocladiaceae > Caldivirga. Next base: position 80,383 of record NZ_LCTF01000002.1, on the reverse strand, counting down.
GATCACTTATAGTGATTGGATTAACAGATAATGAGCTTGGCGGTTCCGAGTACCTGCATAGGGTTCATGGGATGGTTAGGGGTTTACCACCAAGGCCCAAACCGGAGGAGGAACTGCGTAACGCTGAGGTTGTACTTAGGTTAATTGAGCGGGGACTCGTGAACTCCTGCATGGACATTGGACTGGGGGGATTGGCAACAACACTGTTAAAGATGTCAGCCACCGGTGGCGTAGGTTTTAACGTCGACTTATCGAAGACCCCTACCAACGGCACCATGGACCCTGTGGCGGTGGCCTTCTCAGAAACCAATGCAAGGTATGTGATCGAAACCCACCACGCCAGCGAGGTAATGAGTATCCTTAGGGAGGTGGGTGTACCCCACGCTGTAATAGGCGTCTCCGGGGGTGATTCAGCCAGGTTTCTGTGGATGGGTGATGAACTAGCCTCGTTGAGGGTGAGCGAAGTAATGGGGTATTACTCATCACTATGGGGTGTATTTTAATGTGCGGTATATGGGCCTTCTCGGGTTCCAAAGCCCCAGGTTACGTGGCTAAGATGGCACCCTGGCACATGCATAGGGGCCAGGAGGGTGTGTCGTATGCCTGTAATGTTAACGGTGTTTTAATGAAACTTGGTAATACGGGCAACCTGGCATCTACGTTATGCCTAGGCCATGCCAGGTACTCGACAAGCGGACCTTATGGTATGGAGCTCCAGCCTATAGTACTAGGCGACATGGCAATGGTCTTTAATGGTACCATAGCCAACTACAAGGAACTGGTCAAGATAATGAGGGGCTGGGGTCTGGAGGTTACCAATGATCATTACGATGCTTGGGTCTTGGCAATGTACCTAAGGCACCTGTTAATGAGGCACGACATTGATGGGGCGGTTAGGAGACTGTTCACGACAGTTAAGGGGGGTTATGCAATAATCGCTGCATGGAAGGAGCAGCTACTGCTAATTAGGGATCCCTGGGGGATAAGGCCATTGAGCATTGGCTTCAACGACGATGGCATTGCCGCGGCCTCAGAGACTAGCGCCCTTGAGGTGTTAGGCATGAGATGGCGTGAATTGGAGCCTGGAAGAGCCGTGGTGATTAACCCCAGGGGTAATGCTGAGGTTTATGGGGATGGAACCAGGGGTGTTAAAAGGGCCTATTGCGCCCTTGAGTACATCTACTTCATGAGACCCGACTCTTACTTTAACGGAATAAGCGTGTACAGCGTCAGACAGAGACTTGGGTTATCGCTGGCTAGGAAGGAGCCAATTAAGGATATTGATACAGTGACCTCAATACCCGAATCAGCTAGGGTAGCAGCCCAGAGCTACGCAAGGGCATTGGGTAAGCCCATGGAGGATTTAATAGTGAAGAATAGGTTCCTTGGTAGGAACTTCATCAAGCCGCCCATGGAGAGAAACCAGGAGCTTTACGGGGTCATTAAGGAGGGGATTAGGGGGAAGTCTCTCGTCGTCGTTGACGATTCAATAATAAGGGGTGATACCCTAAGGCTACTGATACCTAAGTTAAGGGGTTATGGTGCACGGGCCATTCATGTGAGGATTTCTTCACCACCAATAAGGTACCCGTGCTTCATGGGTATGGACTTCCCCACACGGCGTGAGTTAATAGCCCATGGTAAGGCCATTGAGGATGTTAGGAAGGCCCTTGGTTCGGATTCACTTATCTACCTCACCGTGGATGAATTGTTATGGTCCATAGGCGTTGATGAGGTCTGCACCGCATGTTTCACGGGCAATTACCCATTCAACATCAACATCGATGAGGTTGAGGGGGATTTCACCAGGTGATGCACTATGGGTACGGCTGGGTTCCTGGGGGTTTTATCATTCCATGATGGCTGGGATGTGGGTAAGGTGCTTAAGTATGGGTTACTGGCGCTGAGACATAGGGGTGAAACCCACTGGGTTTCCGTCTTAACCAATAGTGGGCTAGCGGCGAAGAAACTCGACGAGGTAGGCGATATTGATGTTAATGGATGGGCCGGCATAGCTTGCTCCACTACTGATGACTCACTATTTAGGGTCGTTAAGTGCGGTGATGTGGATGTGGCTTACTGCTACGAGGGGCAGGGGATCAGTGAAGGTGAGGTATGTGATATAGTCCTTAACGGTAGAGCAATTGAAAAGAGCTTGACATTACTGGCCTTAACAAGCAACGGTCGCCTGGTGGGTTATAGATCTGTTGATGGGCGTAGGACCCTGGCTTTAGGTGCCTATGGCTTCGACCTAGCCTACATCTCCAATGAGACGGCGGCCATAAATGCAGTGGGTGGTGCAGTCAGGACCTTCATAAGACCCGGCTCGGTAATAGACATCTCCAGGTACGTGGTTAGGGAAACAAGGGTTGTTAACCATGTGGAGAACCCTAGGTTATGCCCCCTTGAATTAATCTACCTAAGCAGGGCTGACTCTGAGGTTAATGGATACTCCGTTTATGCATTTAGGAAAGCCCTAGCCCGGAGACTAGCCACTAGGTTAAGGGGTAAAACCGCAAGGGATGTGGACATAGTCATTGGTGTACCAGATACGGGTATCCTCTACGCATTGAAGGTCGGTGAGGCGTTAGGTAAACCCGTGGAACTGGCTTTAATGAACATAGAGAGGCGCAGGTCTGCGCTCATAGATGAGGCCACAATGAGGCAGGCTACGGTGCACCTAAAGATAACTCCTGTCGTTAAGGAGCTAAGGGGCAAGAGAGTTCTACTTATTGATGACTCACTGTTAAGTGGCTTAACCATTAAGGAGGTGTCGCAGGTGTTGAGACATAGGGCTGGGGTTAAGGAGGTTCACGTGGGCATAGCCAGCCCCAGGATAACCAAGTCATGCCCCTACGGTGTCACCATGCCGCCAACGGAGATGCTGTTAACAAGGGTTTTTCACATTGATGAGGAGTTGATTAAGGTCCTTGAGGTTGACTCAATAACCTGGGTCTCAATTGACGACCTGGTTAATGCAGCCAGGGAGGCTGGGATAATGGAGGAGTTATGCCTAGAATGCTTCCTACGGTGATTAACGTGGGTTGGACCTACAGGAGGGCTGGGGTTGATCTCAATGCACATCACGAAATGCACAACTACGCCATCGACTCAATAAGGCGGTTAGCGAGGGAATTGAACATTGAGGTTAGCGAGGGGGCCTTCACCAGGTTCCTAAGTCTCAATAACATGCAACTCACGCTCCACGTTGATGGCGTGGGTACGAAGTCCATGATAGCCTTGGCCACCCACAGGTTTAAGGTCCTTGGCTGGGACTGCGTCATAGGTAACACTAATGATGTTGCCTGCGATAACGCAAAACCACTTGCCGTGGTCGACTACGTAGCCCTAAGGGACAACGATGTGGACGCTGTCAGGGGTGTGATCGATGGGATTATTGATGCCTCAAGTAAGGTCAATGCCATGCTCCTTGGCGGTGAAACCGCCATAATGCCGGACCTGGTGAATGGGATTGACGTGGCATGCGCCGTGCTTGGCATTAGGGTTGGACCTACGGGAAACGTTAAAACCAGTGATGTGGTTATTGGGGTTTCATCAAATGGCCTCCACATGAACGGTTACTCACTGGCACGCAGGGTACTACTAGGTAAGTACAGGCTTAATGACCAAGTGTGCGGTGAGGAGCTCTCAAACCTCTTACTTAAGCCGACTGCCGATTACAGTGGGCTAATCCTTGACCTATACGATTCACGGCTAATTAAGAGGGCTGTACACGTAACCGGTGGTGCATTCACGAAGCTGAGGAGGGTTCTGGGGCCGGGCCAGGGGCTTAGTCTCGAAATGCCCGAGCCACCTTGCATTTTCCAGGAGATTCAAAGTGTTGGTGGTGTGGATTGGGGTGAAATGTACCGGGTGTTTAACATGGGTGTTGGGCTGGTGTTAATTACTGACCCAAATAACGTTGATGATGTGGTTAAGGCCGTTAGGCGTTGGAACCTTAACCCCTGGGTCCTCGGTATGGTTACTGAGGATTATCAGGGTGTTTTAAGCCTTAACCTATGGAACGGCTTAAGGGTTAAGATTTAGCCTTCAACTAATTCCAAGCAGTGTATTTAACTCAGCATATGCCTTAACCAAATCCACTGCTGAAGCGCCCTTCCTAAACAATTCCTTATCCAGGTGCCTACCCTCCTTAAGGATCCTCATCGTATCGCCACTCAACTCGTCAGCCAACAGCAACCTACCATCCCTACTAAAGCCAAACTCCAGCTTAAAATCAAGGAGGGTAAGGCCATGCATGCCCAGTAGCCCCATTAATAGGTCATTTACCTTAAGTGATGTGTTAATGACTTCCTGGAGATCCTCCCTCCCCAATAACCCCGCCTCAATTAAATCATCAGTAGTTAATAATGGGTCGTGAAGCTCATCACTCTTTAGGTGAAATTCCACCAGCGGCTTTGAAAACCTAGTCAATGGCTTAACCATTGGCATCCTCCTCAGGAATGAACCGTAGGCGTAATTCCTAACAATAACCTCTATCGGCACCATCCTCAAGGCCCTAACGGTTATCCTCCTATCACCATCCCAATTAATGAAGTGTGTTCTTACGCCGTTCCTCTCTAGGTAGTTCATGAAAAAGGCTGTCTGGGCAGCCGCCAACCTACCCTTACCAGCAGCCGCCTCCCTCCTTAACCCATCAAGTGCAGTTACCTCATCCTTAAACTCTATGATTAATTCATCATCATTAAGCCTATACACTCTCTTAGCCTTCCCCTCATAAATCAACTCCACCATATTCACCAGGTTACTCCCCTAGCGCGTTTATAAATTTTATCATTTAATCTAATGGTTTCGTACGAGTTAAGCTTATAAATGCTAAATTATTTAATTAATTATGTTAAAAGATGAGGTGTTGATAGTCGGAGATGGGGCCCGTGAACACGCCATAGCCGTTAAACTGGCTGATAGCGTTCACGAACCGAGAATACATGCATTAATGACCCATAGGAACCCTGGTATTGAGTCTATTGTAAGGCAAACGGGTGGCCGCGTCATCATTAGTAGCCTGGATGCCAAGGGCGTTGCTAAGGCTATCAATGAGGTTAACCCAGACATTGTGGTGATTGGGCCAGAGGAGTCTCAATTCGCCGGCGCCGCTGATAAGGCCATTGAAATGGGTGTACCAACCTTCGGGGTACCCCGTAGGTTAGCAGTGATTGAGCAGAACAAGGCATTTGCTAGGGAGTTGATGTGGAAGCATAAAATACCAGGTAGACTAGCCTTCAGGGCATTTAAGGATGCAGGAGATGCGGTGGAGTACATTAAAAACGCTGGTTCTGTAGCCATAAAGCCAGCTAGACAAGCTGGTGGTAAGGGTGTCCGGGTCTTCTGGGAAAACCTAGCCTACCTCAGAGATGCAATGGGTATGGCCAAGGCATCGCAAGTCATCGACGCCGCGAGGTCCGTCTCCAAATACAGCGATATTGAGGATTTGATAATAATCGAGGAAGCAGTGACGGGGGTTGAGTATACAGTACAGGTCATAACCGATGGCTACAGCATTATCGCGCTACCGCCAATCCAGGATCACCCACACGCCTTTGATTACGATGTAGGACCAGAGTGCGGTGGTATGGGAAGTATTGTGGGGCCAGGACCTAGGTTGCCATTCCTACTAGATGATGAGTATTGGGAGAGTGTCGATATTGTCAAGCGGACGATAGAGGCGTTGCAAAGGGAGGTTGGTGATAGGTATGTAGGCGTCCTCTCAGGTCAATTCATGCTTACGACTTACGGACCAACACTGATTGAGTACTACAGTAGGTTCGGTGACCCGGAGGTTACAAATGCCCTAGCTCTCCTTGAGGCCGACCTCCTGGAGTTGATTGAGGCTGCGGTTGAGGGTAGGTTATCCAGCGTTAAGTATAGCTTCAGGGATAACACTGTGGCTATAACTAAGGCTGTGGCGCCCGTGGGTTACCCACACAATAGGGATATGGCGATTAACAGGACAATAACCATAAATGAGAGTGCAATAGCCAAACTAGGCTGTTCCCTATTCTACGGCTCCATCGAGAGGATTAATGGTGCCTACAGGACTTTAGGTTCAAGAGCTGTGGAGGTAATGGCCCTGGGCAACACGTACCAGGATGCGTATAGCACTGTTGAAAGGTGCGTGTCCCAGGTTTCATCGCCTGATTGGCAACTGTTCCATAGGCTAGACATTGGGAGCCCTGAGCTTGTGAGTAGGAGGATTGCCGAGGCTGAGACCATTAGGCAGGTTTACACATGGAGACGGCTGCATGGACTTGGTAAGGTTAGGGTGGATTGGGTGCCTGGTAGGGGGCCCATAGTCTACGACTACTCATGACTACTCTACATTTAATTGTTTATTTAAATATATCATAAATATTAGGCGTAACATTTATAAAATTTTTAATTATTCACCTAAACAATGCCCATGAATGGGGTTAAGGGTGGAAGGTACCTAGTTCACGTAGCCATAACCCTCAAGGGTTCAAGGGACCCTGAGGGTGAGACAATACTTAAGGATGTGGTTACGGCATCAGGCCTCAGTGGCGTATTAAAGGTACGTAGTGGCAAGTACCTGGGCTTCGTAATCTCAGCACCAAACGCCGAGGGGGCGGTTAAGGCAGTGGCTGACCTATGCTATAGGCTTAGGATCTACAACCCAACGGTCCACGAATTACTGATGTTGGGTGTTGAGGATGAGGGTAGCGGTGATTAGGTTCCCGGGGACTAACGGGGACTTAGATGTTGCTCATGTGCTCAATAGGGTAGTGGGCCTTAGGGCTGACGTAGTGTGGCATGAGAAATTCGAAGGCGAGGGTTACGATGCGGTTGTAATACCAGGCGGCTTTAGCTATGGTGATTGGCTCAGGGCAGGGGCCATAGCCTCAAGAAGCCCAGCTCTAAAGGAGATTAGGGAAATGGCCAGTGATGGAAAGCCCATCCTAGGCATATGCAATGGCTTTCAGATACTCGTCGAGTCAGGGCTATTGCCAGGTGCACTGTTACCCAACGACCCACCCAGGTTCATGGCGAGGTGGGTTAGGGTTAAGGTACTCAATACCAAGACACCCTTCACCGCCATGTATAACGACGGCGAGGTGGCTTCAATGCCCATAGCCCACGGTGAGGGAAGGTACTACATCGACGATCCCATTAGCGTCAACGCTGTATTCACCTACCACGGCGAGAACCCAAACGGGTCTATCAACAGTATCGCCGGCGTAGCTAGTGGTGACGGTAATGTGGTTGGTTTAATGCCACACCCTGAGAGGGCCTCTGAGGATGCACTGGTGCCTAGGGGGCATGGTAAGGGTGGTTTGAAGCTATGGTTGAGTCTTAAGGAGAGCTTATCGAGGGGGTGGTGATGGAGTTCGGCACACCGCTAATGGAGGGGGCTAGGAAGGTTCTCCTGCTGGGTAGTGGTGAGTTGGGTAAGGAGATGGCCATAGAGGCCCAGAGACTTGGCGTTGAGGTTGTAGCTGTGGATAGGTACGATATGGCGCCCGCGATGCACATAGCCCACAGGAGGTATGTGGTCAACATGATGGATGGGGACGCCGTTAGGGCGGTGGTGAGGAGGGAGGCCCCGGACGCCATTATAGCCGAGATAGAGGCCATAAACACCGACGCTCTCATGAAACTTGAGGAGGAGGGGTTCAGGGTGGTGCCTAACGCCAGGGCAGTTAAGGTATGCATGAATAGGGTGGAATTGAGGATTCTGGCCGCTGAGAAGCTGGGGTTACCGACGACTAGGTACCATATAGCTGAGTCACCTAGCGACGTGGAAAGCGCCTGTAGGGATTTGGGTTACCCATGCCTAGTAAAGCCTGAGATGAGTTCAAGTGGACATGGGCACGTGGTTATCAGAAATAGGGATGAGGTCGAGAAGGGGTTTAAGCAAGCCATTCAACACGCCAGAGGAGTAAGTAAACAGTTACTGGTAGAGGAGTTCGTGGAGATAGATAGGGAGTTCACGGTATTGACGTATAGGCACAGGGTTTGGGACAAGGCTGAGATAAGGACTCTGATACCCATTGAACATCAAAGGCCCAGGGGGGTCTTCCATTACGTGGAGTCCTGGCACCCACCAACCGCCGAGGAAACGGTGTTAAGGACAGCTAGGGAAATAGCGACTAAGGTTGTAGATGAGTTGGGTGGACTCGGGATCTACGGCGTGGAACTGATACTAACGAGGGATGGTAGGCTACTATTCAGCGAAGTTGCGCCTAGACCACACGATACCGGGCTCGTGACGCTGGTGAGCACGGACATAAATGAATTCCAAATACATGTCAGGGCAGCGCTGGGGCTTCAAATACCCGAAGTTAAGCTCGTAACCCCAGCAGCATCACATGTAATAATTGCCGATAACGAGGGCTACGCACCGAGGTTCATAGGCATTGAGGAAGCCTTGGCAATACCAGGCGTTCAGGTTAGGCTTTTCGGTAAACCAAGCACGTATAGGGGTAGGAGAATGGGCGTGGTTTTAGCCGTCGGGAATACTGTTGAGGAGGCTAGGGAAAGGGCAAGGCTTGCAGCCTCTAGGATCAAGGTAATTCCTAAGATCCCTGAATAACGTGGTTGAAATAGCAGAAAAGGCACTAAGATTAAATCGATTAAATCTTTAATTAAATCTTTAATCTAACCCCAGCACCTTTTCCGATTAAACGCACTATTAACTCACCAGTATTGGGGTCTCTCGCTGTATCTTACCTTATCCGGAGGGTCATCGGTGAACCTCCACTTCCCTGAACCAGCAGCCAATATAACTATGCCGAACTCCTCAGCCAGCACGTCGCTTATCAAAACCTCCTCCTCCGTTGGTGATATCATTACATCAACGAGCTTAGGGCCCACCTCCCTATCGCCGGTAACAACCCAGGCCTGTAAAGCCTCCCTGACAAGGAACACCCTCACCGGGCCACCCGCAGTCCCAACTTCAATTACGCTTGATGTAGGTGGTGGAGGGTAGAGCGAGAGCCGCCGAGCCAGCGATGTGGGTATGAGGAGTTGTGGACTCTCGGCCTCAAAGCCACTGTTGACCAGGGCGGAGGTCTCAATGGTCTCTTGCGAGGTCTTAGACCTAAGCCTTAGCCTCACCCTCACGGCCATATCTCCACCTCAGGGGATATATGTGGCCTATCCTACCCCTCCTCAACCTATATATGTGGCCTATCCTACCCCTCCCACCATGAGTTGTCTCATTCCCCTGAGTAGCCATGTAGTACCTAACCCTATACGCTGTACGTGGGATATAAATCTTACTAACATTCATGTAATTATTACCCTTCAGAGACTACGCCACGGTGCTCAGCCTTAACCTCAGGCATCAACTACGTTACGAGGGGATTAGTATGCTAGAGGATTAAATAATTGGTGTATGGCATAGGAGAGAAAACAGGGGATAATGTAATGAGTATTAGGGCTCTGGTAAGGCCCTAAGTCATTGCAGTGCTCTTCACATTATAATTATATGTGGTAAATTATTTTGATAGCTACATTATTATTTCAAGGCTTATAAACTTAAAGGTTAAGTATTGGTGTGCAGGAATTACTGAGGTTGATAAGTGAGGAGAGTAGGAAGAGGGGTATGAGCCCAGAGCTCTTCCTAGCAGACTTAATAGTGCAGAGGCTTGACCCAAAGGAGAGGGTAAGTGTATACCTGAAACTTCATGAGGCACTCCTGAGGGGGGCTGAGGAGGAGTATGCGAGGGGTGATTTGATTCAGGCCAGCGAGAAGCTTTGGGGCTCAGTCGCCTCACTGCTCAATGCAATAGCCGAGGTTAGGGGTTGGGAGCACTATAGCCATAGGGACTATGACGTAATAGTGCAGAACCTATACGAAGAGACTAGTGATAAGGAATTGGTACTTTACTTCGGCATGGCCGAAAGACTACATGCTAATTTCTACAACAACTTCATGAGCAAGGAGACCTTTGAACTCCATAGGGATTACGTGCTCAAGTTAATCAACAAATTGAAAGAATTCATCAAGCAATAGTTATTAAACGTTTAACAAAAATAAGTAACTCCTTGCCAACACTATATCGATGTGGTGAACCAATCCTTTGAGTACCTGGAGAAACTTAGAGACTTCTTCTATGGCATGCTAGAGCTCAAGGATAGGCTGAGGGAGAGGGGCTTCACCTAGTCTAGACCGTACCCGTTTGATGGCGTAGCCATTGGTACGGTTAAGGTTGGTTCCCGGCAATGCTTAAGGATGGTGTGATTATGAATGTAACAAAGGTTGGTGTTATGGTGCCTGATAAGTTACTGTATGATGTGAGGAGAGCTGGTGGTTATGAGGTACTGAAGTCTTGGTGTTGCGTATAGGATGTGTATTTTCCATTATGTTCAGCAAAGATGATATCTATGAAGCGAATTTAGTAAGGGCGTTTCTTCAATAGCAGTTCGGTGTTAAGGTCTTAGTCTATAAGTTTAGTAATGGTATAGTGTTAAAAGATGCCGGAGATGATGCCATACAGATGCTGAAGGAAACACTGCCATACATTGACTCACCAACTTGATGCGTTAACCCCAATAAATGATTTTTCATAGCAAGACTAAGGTTGATTACAGGATATTTAACCAATCAATCGTGATGCAGATAGGTTAATTAAGTATTGCCGATAAGTATGGTGTAGACCGCGAATGACGAAGGGTCAGTATTATGCAGGTCTTCTTCAGGCTGTATCTACAATACTTCCACTGACCATAGCAATAAGAGCCTCTAATAATATGTTGATAACCACTATACCGCTCTTGGCGAGGTATGATTTTGGTTTCAGTAATACCTTGGTTGGGCTTATCTCCGCCTTAGTATCGTTGATGACATTCGTGAGTAGTGGTATCATAAATTCAAAGTTACATACTGGCACGAGAAGGTTTGTTTTCATAGTTTCGTCCATAATCTACGCCATAGTATTCCCCCTCTTTGCCCTCTCAAGTGCCGTATCCATATGGGCCCTATCTGCTATGGCTGGTTTTGTGCTTGGTTTCCTCATGCCCAATGTAATAACCTCAGCAAGCCTATTACCCAACAGAGTTGATCGGGAGAGACTGCTTAACATATACACCCTATCCCTGAGTACGGCATTGATTATAGGCCCTGCAATAGAGTCCTTAATACTTAAGTACTGTAGCCTTAGGGAGTCCTTCATATTTTTCACAGCATTTCCAATAATAGGCGTGGTAACGGCATTCATGCTAAGGTTTCCTGAGGAGGAGGTTAGGCGTGAAAGTACTGGGTTTAGGCAGGTTGTTAATAATCCAGGCTTCATAGCGGCCGTACTCAACATATTAACTTATAATGTGGTCTTCTCATTCTTAATGACGTTTGGAGGTGTCTATGCCAGGGAATCCTTCGGCCTTGATTACTCAGAGATTGAGATATTATTCTCGGTGTTTTTCGTAACCTCATTCCTAGGTAGATTATATCTATCAATAAGGCCTGCCAGGAGGCTATGGCCCTACATGGCATCCGCAGTGGCTATAACAACCATGGGTGTATTGGCAATAGCCCTAATAAATAACCCATTGATATACGCCATTGCATTACTCGCACTTGGAATACCCCACGGCACCACCTACCCATTATCCGTGGTCTCGATATCAAGGGCCTTTAAGCCCGAGCAAAGAAATGCAGCCAATAGCCTATTTTTCTCCATGATGATGGTAATAGGGATTATCATACCCACAATTACAGGATACATAGCCGACCTGATAGGTATCAGATCAACATTCCTTGTCCTAATTCCACCAGTCCTAATAGCCCTGGTGTTGCTTAAGAGGTACGTGGCTCCAATCGATGTGCCGCGGGATTGAGTTCTTATGTGATTTACGCCGTAGCTTTTAAGTAATAGAGCCTTAGATCTTAGCAATTATGATTACCTACGCATTTGAGAACTTAAGATCTGATGTTAGAATGCATACCTATGCAAAAACTGATAGTAAGATAGGTATTACCTGCGGCTGTTGAGTGTTCCTAAGGGTCCATTAGGTGGTAAGGGTATTCATGAGGTATTTTATGGAGGTTAGCTGGGATGAAGCCTTTAATATCATAGTCTCCCGAATTAAGAAAATAGATAGTTAGTAAATACGGTCCTGCAGCAGTAGGTGGAATAATAAGTGTATAGAAGCACAAACGAGAGTCTTTATGCATTCCAGAAACTTATGAAGTGTGCAATTGGTTCGGATAATATTGACTAATCAGCTACGCTGTGCCACGAGCCATCTGCCTGGTCATTAGCCACACAGCTCATATTCCTTACGGAAACAGCCGAGTACGCAGATGTCGTGTTACCTGCAGCATCATCTGCCCTGGAGAATTATGAAACATTTACAAACACGGAGAGGAGGGTTCAACTAACCAGGAAAGTAGGGGTAAGGCTAGGTTTAGAATCGTCACCTGGAGAGGACCTGTTATTGAGATGAATAGTGAGGATATGGCGAGGGAGGTATTAAGGATGGTGATATTGTTAAGTTGATATCACCTGCGGGTGAGTTGATGGTCAAGGTTTCTAGATTAAATAGAGTTCCTCCCAGAGTACTATTCAGAGTACTATTCACAACATTTCACTACCCAGAGTTACAGGCTAATGTTTTAAAACCATACATATTGAACCCAATAACCAAGACAGCCCCTTTATAAATGAGCCTAAATGTTACGCACATTTGCCAAAGGAATAGGAGGTTAGGATCTGTCTCTGTGTTTTAGCTACTCTTAGTTAGTCAATAAGTGATGCTGATGTTTTGAGGTAGACAAAGCCTTTGCTGTAGTTAGTATGCTTGCCCATCGCAAGGAGTTGGGGAATACCTTACGAGAACAATGAACATATTCGGCAGAGCAATAGCCTTAGGACACCTACTCAGCGCCAGTGGTGCCAGGATAGTGACAACATTGATATCAGCCCTAATGCGTACGGGAGGTAAAAGGAACGCGGCTGCATTACGCCATGAGACGGTGAGGCAACGGTAGTTGCCATAGAAATGCAGTGAATTTTAGAAATAACGCATTCCGTGAAATTACGTGGCGCATGGCCATTTAACCATTACTCAGTTATGTATTACATTTATTCGTAATAAGTATTACGTAATTACTTATCACAAATGTGAGAATAATTTCTTTAAGAAGTAGAGTGACATGGCATGCAATGAGGGATGAAGTATCAAGGAAGGCTTGGGTTATAATGGGCTCAACATACGCTGCAATACTAATCGCTACGGGGCTTGCCTGGCTTTGGTTCTATGACCTTATTCAGTTAACGCACAACATTGCCCTAACTGGTAAGGCCCTTTCGGCCCTAGCCAATGTGGCCCATATCCATGGTGCCGTCACATTAGCCATACTTGGCATTCTAGCCTACCTATTCGGGCTCAGGCATGGCCTCGACGCAGACCACCTAGCGGCCATAGACAATTCAACTAGGAAATTGGTTCAGGAGAGGAAGAGGTCTCTGTTCACGGGGACCTTCTTCAGTCTCGGGCACTCCACGGTGGTTGTATTGATGGCTATAGCATTGATGGTTGCCACTAGGTACATAGTGAAGAACCTAGCCTTATTTGAGAACTACGGTTCAATAATCGGTACGCTAGTCAGTGGTGGTTTCCTATACATAATAGGGTTCCTAAACTTCCTAGTGCTGCTGGAGATTTACGACATATATAGGGAATTCAGGAGGGGAAGGCTTGATGAGACTAGGCTTGAGGATGCGTTGATGAGGAGGGGGTTCATGAATAAGTTCTTCAGGGGTTTGTTTAAAATAGTCGACAGGGATTACTACATGTACCCAATAGGCTTCCTGTTCGGCCTTGGTTTCGACACCGCGACCGAGGTTGCCACATTGGCGATATCCGCAGCGGTGGCGGGGGTCTTCGTAAACATCCCACTCTGGTACCTACTGGTGTTTCCCATGCTCTTCACCGTCGGGATGGTACTCACGGACACCACGGACGGCTTCTTCATGAACTACGCCTACAACTGGGCGTTTAGGGACGCCCTCAGGAAGCTTTGGTACAACCTAACAATGACCCTGATATCGATAATGGTGGCTTGGGTAGTGGGAACCCTTGAATTACTAGGATTGGTACAATCGGAGTTCAACCTAGCTGGGCCATTCTGGGATTGGATAGCCGCGGTAAATGGTGAGACCCTATGGTCATTTATAGGGGTCATAATCGTATTCATATTTACAGCGACATGGGCAATCTCATACACAATATATAGGTTGAGGATTTATAAATATGCAAGACCTTCGTGACCCATAACCGTTTAATTTGAAATTACTTCATTATTGCTTCTATAATTAATTTATTGTTGCCCTCGGCCGAGAGTTTCTTCACCTCAGCATTGAGTAGTGAAGCGATCATGGTTTTCGTGAATGCGAATATCGCATTCCTAAACTCATCACTGAAGCTAAGATCTATTGGCAGGTTCTCCACAACGATCTCCACCGCCTGGTCCTTAACCCTGTACTTCATTACGCCGTAACCGCCAAGCCTCACCGCATCCTTTAAATACTCAAGCACATCCTTAACATTACTGAATCTCTCAAGACCAATCCTCCTCCTTAATACCCTACCCGTGGCCTCGTCAAGGCTTTCGAAGAGCACGGCAGTTGCTGAGCCGAAGTAGTTATAGTAAATGCCCCATAACTCCCTAACCAACTCCGCATCAATAAGTACAAACCTAGCACCCCTAAATGCTATTTCTCCCGAGTCAATCTTAATCGATACATCGCCCTTCAACAAATCCTTAGTTAATCGAATCAAATCTATTATAGACGACACATGCATTATTTTCAATCCTATACATAAATACATTTCTCAACAAATTGAAAATAATTATGTAATAATATTTACATAGTAAATTATTACAATAATGATAATAAAGTTTATAAATACAGAACCAGCGTAGCAACGATGCATATCCCAGATGGATACCTCGACCCCATTTGGTGCGCGGGTACTTACGCGGTAACTATAGCTTACTTAATCTACGCCTATAGGCGTGTCAGGGCAAACTACGATGTTTCCAGGGTAATACCGTTAATGACGGTTTTCGCTGCCGGCATATTCGTTGCCCAAATGCTCAATTGGCCCATTCCAGGGGGTACAAGTCTGCATTTCGTTGGTGGTGCGTTGTCGGCTATTGTTTTAGGGCCCTACTTAGCGTCCTACGTAATGTTCCTAGTGCTGTTGGTTCAAGCCCTGGTGTTTCATGATGGTGGTATAACGACGTTAGGCGCTAATGTTTTGAACATGGGCATAATAGACGTCTGGGTTGGCTATCTAATCTATAGGTTAGTGACGAGGTATGTAGGAGGTAGCAGGGGTATTTTCCTAGGGGCCTTTCTCGGTGGTTGGGCTGGTATAACCATTGCGGGTGCCGCGGCGGGTACTGAAATAGGTCTTAGCCCGTGGTTTCCATACGGTATATACATAAGCCTACCTGTCATGGCTTCGTGGCATGCATTACTGGGTATTGTTGAGGGGGCGATAACGGCCTTTGTAGCCCAATACCTACTCACCAAGCACCCTGAGCTGACGCAGGTGGTGAAGGTTGGGGTGAGGGCGTCATGATTAGTAAAAAGCAGTTAATCCCTATAATAGTGTTGATAGCGCTGTCCCCATTGTTTGGCGTTTACTTGGCAAACCTGGTTGGGTATCATGAGCCCCTGGATGTTGCTGGTGACCTCTTACACCTTAAGGACATAAGGTATCAAATTAATTGGACCCCATTCATAGACTACACAGTACCCGGCTTACCCGACATGGTTGGGTACGCCATTGCCGGGGTCATGGGCTTCTTAATAATACTGGGCATTGGTTACTTAATTAACTGGGTGCATAATAAACGTAGCAGGAGGTAGAAAGTAAGGGAGGTGAAGCTCTTGTTTAAAAATTATCGAAGCTCTCTTCTTCAATTATTCATCGATGAACTATCGAGGATCTACGAGGACCTAATGCTCGGCAGTGATGTACGTACGAACCCAGCCCTGACGCTCGTTGCAGGGTTAGCATTAACTGTGGCGGCTTCGTCAACGAATAACTTATTGCTTTTATTATTAACGGCCATATCATCAATATCCTTTTTACTAGCCCTTGGTGTTGAGTTATTAAGGTTAATCAAGCCCTTCACAGTAGCCACATCCTTCACGTTAATCGTGGCTCTACCTGCCATTGTTAATGATTTATATAAGCTGGGCCTGCCTGGCATTAAGTACTTGGTTATTTACCAAATAGTGGCGTTTATTCTCAGGGTCTCCGTATCGACGCTCGTGCTTGTAGGTACTGTGTCGTATCTGGGGTGGATGAATATTGTGAGGGCGCTCATTATTTTAAGAATGCCCAGTTTCTTAACTAGGTCGTTGATGTTCTTTCTGCTTTACATACCCATAATGGCCAGGGAGACCGTGAAGATGCTCGCCGCTAGGGAGGTTAGGCTCATTAAGAGTAGCCGCAGTGAGACTTGGCGCATCCTCTCTACCGTAGTTAGTGACTTAATATTGCGCTCAATTGAAAGATCACAGAGACTGGGCATGGCTATTGAGGCGAGGAGTCCTGGTGCACGCTATAGTACTACCTATGCATTTACACTAAGCAAGCGTGATTACCTAATACTAATGGTAATCCTCACACCATTCATAATCTATGTAACGTTGATGGTGATCCCATGGGGACCAACACCGATGCTGTAGGATCGATGAGAAGCGTGGCCCTGGAACTCGTGGACGTCTGGTTCAGGTACCCAGGACTTAGCGATTACGTACTTAGGGGCGTTAACCTCAAAATTACCAACGGTCTCACGGTCATTGTTGGCGAGAATGGCAGTGGTAAAACAACGCTTTTAATGATAATGGCGGGGTTACTAAGGCCCGAGAGGGGCAAGGTCCTTTTTAATGGTATGGATATATTTAAAGAAATAAGGCATGTTAGGGGTATAATGGGTGTCGTATTTCAAGACCCGGACGACCAATTATTCAACTTCACCGTTTATGATGAGTTAGCATACACAATAAGACAGATGGGGTTTAGCGAGGATTACATAAGGAGGCGAATCACTGAGGTCTCGGAATTGCTGGGGATAAAGCACCTACTGGATAGAAACCCCCTCAGGTTAAGTTATGGTGAGAAGAAGCTCGTTACAATAGCCTCAGCCCTGGTGCATGACCCAGAGGTCGTCCTGCTGGACGAACCGACGGCATTCCTCTCAAGGAGGCATGCGAGGAGGATAATATCAATAATAAAACAATTATTAAGTAATTCGAAAACACTGATAATCGCCACCCATGATCCGTGCCTACTCTCGATTGCAAAGTCCGTGGTTGTTTTGCGGAATGGCATAACCGAGACCATGAGCGTAACTGAGGCGTACAATGACGAGTATGTAAGTGATTTATTGGGGTTAAATAGGGATTGCGCACGTGATGCTTAAGCCCATTATTCAAACCATAGCCGAGCGCGTGGTTGGTGAGATTTATGGCGAAGAACTTTCTATAGATGATTATTGCGTGTGCCTCAGGGCGGCTTACGTAGTCGTTAAGGATCGGTTTGGCAGGAAGGCGTTGGGTATGGCGCACATACCCCATGAGGAAGTGCATGGGGTTGGGATCGTCAAGGCACCAAGCATCGATAGACTTGTTGACATGGTTATTGATTTAAATACGCTTAATAGGGTCCTCGGGTTAGCCACCGTCAACGCAATTTCTCAATACTTAATGATTTATAGGGGCTTCGATAAGGAGCTAAATTTCGACAAGGGGATTCTGAATTTAATAACGGAGGGGCCCGTCTGTATTATTGGTAGGCTCGACCCATTGGTGCGTGAGTTACGTAAACGCGGTATTGAGTGCTACGTTTTTGAGAAGTCCCAATTAATGAGGGGCGATGCTTATTCAGAGGTTGAGGAGTTCCTACTCGTGCCTAAGTGCAGGGTTAATGTGATCACCGGCATGGCGCTGCTCAATTTCACGTTAGATGCATTATTACGAATGTCCAGGGGCCTCAACATCGTTGCTGGGCCTAGCGTGAGCGTACTGCCTAAGGCGTTGAAGGGGATTGGTATACATGCTATAGCGTCAATATTGTTTACGGATGTGGACCGTGCAATTTCACACCTTAAGCTCGGTAATTACGTGTCTTTAATCACCCATAGTTACTTAGGTAAACCCTACATAGCGATGATTGAGTAATTAAAGGCGTCATTTCTCAATGATTGCTCTCACAATCTGCTCCAGCTTACTCAATAGCTCTCCCCTGTAATTAATTATTGAGCCTATGTAGTTCTCTAGCGATGGGTCTATGGGTAGCTCTATGATGCTTAAACCGTATTTCTTACCTAGTTCGTAAGCCATACCTACATCCCCGAAGGGTCTTATGATACTTGCGCCGTGTTGTATGTAGGACATGTTTACTATGAGGTACCTGGGTTGTTGCTTGGCATCGATTAAGTACCTTATTAAGTCCTCAACAACGTATAGTGATTGCTTTGATGGTGTCGTGACTATAATAGGCGTGAATCTGGTCACCCTGCCTAGGACCAGCAACTCATCGCTCATCCCGGGCGGCATATCGATTATCACGAACCTTGAATCGCCATAGTTTGCGAATGCCAGTAAAGCCTCCATAACATTGCCCTCGCGCTCCCCAGGCAGTACTACGTACTTAGACCCTACTATACCCCTTATGCTTATGACACCTAGGTTGTCGAGGACCTTTATTGGTTCAATCCCCTCCTTACTAACCTCATGCATCCTATCCTGAACGCCCATGGCCCTGGGTATGGACGTGCCATGTACGTCTAAATCAACGAGCGTGGTTTCGCCGTACCGCGCCGTCAATATTGCTATTAACGAGGCTATGGTTGATTTGCCTACGCCGCCCTTACCGCTCATTACGGCCACAACAACCTTACCGCTCAACCTCTTCCTCGCTAACTCCCTTAAAGGCTCCGTACTTATTGATTCTACCCTCATTTCGTAACCACCTCAACAACCCTTATCTGGGACTCCAGCATTTCAATATCGTGAGACCCGCACCTGGGGCATTTAAGGAGTGTTGGTGCTAGGTCGGGCATTAAGTGCAGCGGGTACTCCTCACCGTACTCACCCATTAATTCCTTTAGTTGTTTATTTACATCGTTCTCGGAGAACACGTAACCGCAGGCTCTGCACCTAAACCTAGGACTTACCTGCCTAACCTCCAGCTCGGCATTTACAAGTCTCGATTCCTGCTTGAGCATGTTGAAGGCATCTCTAAGTACTTCGAGATCTATCATTGCTATGGTCGGGATCTCAACCACGACCTTAATTACTGAATCAACATTATTATCCCTGGCCCACCTATCCACGCTCTCTACTATGGCTGCCGCAAGCGACCACTCATGCACAGCCACTAAGCAGGGAAGCCTTATTTAAGTAGTGTACTCATTTCCGTGAAAAATACTCATTAAACCCTAGTGCCGTTTCAACGGTGATGAAGAAAGTACTCGAGAAGTTACTTAATGGTGGTAGGATTGTGCCGCCGACCATGAAGTACAAGGCCATAGGCTTTCCTGAGTATAAGAGAATACACAGCGACAGTATTAGGGATTTAGCGGGCTTTTGGGCCAGGGAGGCTAAGCAATTAATTTGGGAGAGACCCTGGGACAAGGTACTTGTTGGTCAGGGGCCTGAGTCGAGGTGGTTCGTCGGTGGTAAATTAAGTGCGTATAGGAACATCATTGAGAAACATAGGAATACGTGGGTTTGGGACAAGGTTGCAATTATTTGGGAGGGTGAGGAGGAGATCGCCAGGGTGTTAACCTACGGCGAGCTTCACGACCTAGTCATCTCGATGTCGAAGGTATTGCGCGGATTAGGGGTAAAAGATCATGATTGGGTCATGCTCTACGCACCGCCAATTCCCGAGGTAATAGCCGCGGCCCTAGCCTCCGTGAGACTTGGCGCGCCCTTTGAATTTGTCTTCACGGGGTTCGGCGCCTATGAGCTTAGGGGGCGATTAATGAATAGGAGGCCCAGGGTATTGATTACTGTCGATGCGTTTCCAAGGAAGGGTAAGCCAATTATGGTTAAGGACACCGTTGATAAGGCGTTGAGTGATTTAGCTTTGGACGTAAAGGTTGTTGTAATACCGAGGCTTAATATTGATGTGAGGCTTGTTAAAGGACGTGATTATTACCTAGACGAGGTTCCGACGATGGATCCTGGCGAGGCCTACGTTCATGATGCTAACGATCCATTATTCGGCATTCACGCTGGGTATGATAACGGCAGTAGGCCGTTGACTCACGGAGTTGGTGGCTACTTAACGCAGACGTACTCAACGACGAGGTGGATGGGGCTTAGGCCACGTGACACCTACCTATGCACAGTAATGCCAGGTTGGATAACGGGTATAACCTACGTTCTATTTGGTCCGTTCATGGTTGGATCAACCGTGGTGATTTACGAGGGTGGGCCTGACTACCCACATTGGGATAGGTGGTGGTCGATACTTGAGAGGTATGCCGTAACCGTGTTCTTAACGACAGGTGGTGCCTTAAGGATACTCTCTAGGCAGGACGCTGGGTTATTGAGGGCACATAACCTTGACATGCTGAGGCTTGTGTTAACCACGGCTGAGCCTCTCGAGGTTAGTGTTTGGCGTTGGGCTTATGAGTACGTGGGCACGGGTACTGTACCCACGATAGACTCTATACCGAGTAAGTTAAGTGGTAGGGTTCCGATAATACACATGTTCATACAATCCGAGTTTGGCACATTCGTAACAGGTAGCCTACCTAATTACACCTTCGTCCCACTAGTTCCGGGTTCGGTGGGGCCGCCAATACCTGGCTTTGATTTTGATGTAGTTGATGGGCTAGGTAACAGCGTAAGGAGTACGGTTGGGTACTTAGTGACTAGGTCTCCATGGCCTGCAATGCCCATTGAGTACCCAATCGAATTCGTTAGGAGGTGGGTTAATGGGGTTTACTACGTTGGTGATTACGCACTCATGGATTACGACATGAACATCTACGCAGTGGGTAGGTCTGACGCTGTAATGAAGATAAATGGTTATAGGATTAGCCCAGGTGATTTGGAGTCCGCGCTTAGGAAGGTCCCAGGCGTGCGGAAGGTCGTGGTTGCAGGCTCATTGGATGAGCAGAAGTTCGAGGTGCCGTTTGTCCTAATTGAGGGTGATGTTGATGAGACGACGGTTAGGAGGGTCATTAGGGCTGAGGTGGGTCCCATAGCTGATCCAGGCAGGGTTGTGATAACGAGGGAGTTGCCAGACATACCAGTTGATGAGTTAAGGATGAGGCTTAAGCAGCATCTCTGGGGTATTGTTGAGGACCCAGTTATTAAGGGACTTATTGGGTCTTGAGAGGTATATTAATTACCCTCATGAACTTAATGCCCTTCTTAATTGCCGAGAGCCTACTCACGAGCTCCTGAACCTTACCGTACTCGCCCATGGCATGTATGACCTCTACGCAATCCCTGTCACCAACGTGGACGTGCGTTGTGACCCTAATTAAATCCTTGAACTCGTGCTGTAGATCCGTCACGTTCTTCTCCACATCACCAAGCTCATGGTCGTACATCAACACCACAAGCGAGAGTACGTAACCCCCGGTTGTCTCCTCTATAATGCCTGCCAGGGCGTTGGCAAGTAATGAGTTTATGAACCTAGACCTATTGATCTCGCCTTGCTTAACCATTAAGCCGTCGACTGTCCTTAATAACTCCTCATCTAAAGCCAGTGATACCCTCCTAGCTCTACCCACGGATTATTAAGTTATCCCTGGATTATAAATGTTTAATTACGGTGGCATTACAGCAATATTACCTGTGTGTATGGTTGCACTATATCCCTGAACTTCACGAAAAACCCCCTATCCGTGAAGTGTATCGGTATTGAGATGGTGGGTCTAAGGAGCATCACGGCATCGGCAGCCTCCTCAGGCGTCATTACTGTATTACCGCCTATTGGTGCAAAGAGAATATTTATCTTTCTATTCCTAAGCACAGCCACCTCCTCTATTAGGTCCGTATCACCCATGTGGTAAAGAACCTTCCCGTCAATGTTAATTACGTAACCAACACCAAAACCCTTAGGGTGAGGTATCGAACCATTTACTATCTTAGTAATATTGTAAGCGTTGACAATTTCAATTACAATATTTGAACTAAGCTTTATGGTATCGCCGGGATGTACTTTAATTCCATAAAAGGGCGAAATTACATGCCTATCATGGAGTAGTTCCACGCTTGGCGCATGATTACTATGATTATGGGTATAAAGTAAATAATCACAATTTATATCGGTTAGTATATCTATACAAATCTTCTTATTATCATACTTAATAAAAATTCCAGCTAGATCTCTACGCTCTATTTCCATGCTACTATATACCAGCCTAACCATATAAATTCGCCGTTTACGGTTTTATAGATCCTTATAAGATTAAAGTAATTCAGCTATGTCGAAAACTCGTGCACCAAACTTATTTTCATGACTCATTAGATTTATATAACATATTGGACACATTACCAACACGTTCCTTGAAACCTCAGTCAGCATTTTCATCCTACTTTCAGAAAGAATATTAGTGGCACTTGGACTTATAGACTCAATAGGGCCACCACAACACCTGGTTCTTCGTCCAGCCTTAATAGGTTCTTTATACCGCACTTTCATAGTATCCAACGCTTTCCTTATTGTCTCAGACATGTTAGCGTATCTAGCCAAAATACATGAGTCGTGGATTACATATTCCAACTCAGAGTCTCTTGTTTTAATGAGGTCTGGTTTTTCGGAAAGGATCTCGAGGTAATGCAAAACCTCAAAATCAAAATTATCCACGTACTTTGGGTATAGATACTTAAGGGCATGGTAAGTATGGGGATCTATTGTATAAATTCTCTTAATACCTAACGACTTAAAGTAATTCGCAACCTTTCTGGCGTATTCCTTAAATGCTTCCTCAAATCCTAAGTCATAAAGAATTGCACCACTGTATGGTTCATCCTCATAGAGATAGGCAACCTGAGGGTCATACTGCTTAATAATCATCGCTATATTCTTTAATATCTTCGGTACAGTGTTTTTCAACCTACCTAATTCTTCCTTAGTTAAGAAGAAAAATGGTATAAAATCGTGTAAATTTATTTTACTACTTAAATAAAGAATAAATTTAATTGGGACAGGAATACCCTCTATTCCTTCAAGTAACTTAAGAGCCTTAGCAAACGCTTTCATATAAGGCATCATCTGGTAAAAACATGATGTGTACAAAATGCTCGGACCTCTTCGCGGAAATATATGCTCATCCTCCCATTCATAGCATTCTTTAGTAAGACCGAGTGGATTATTCGTTTTATCCAAAAACTTAGACATTAGGACCAAAAGATCCCCCACGGGCGTTATTGAGACATTCCCCATTGTTTCTCGATTCTTGATAATTAAAATTAAAATATATAAATTTTATTTCATGTAAATATTATTTCATGGCATGGGAAACAAAGCTTATATGACTAGAGGTAAATAATACACGACGAGTGTTCGTTATATGAGTAAACATATAGAGGTAAGACCAGAGATATATACCAAGATAAGGGATTTTATGAAGAAGCTTGGTGCTGACGATTTTATAAAATGCTTTAATTGCGGAACATGTACGGTCGCTTGCCCCATCGCTGAGGTGTTAGGTATTGTGCCTTTTTCACGAAAAATCATTAGGTACATAATGCTGGGTCTTGAAGAGGATTTAGTAAACTCGAAGGAGATTTTGTTATGTCTACATTGCGGTGAGTGCTCAGAATACTGCCCTAAGGGTGCGAATCCGGCTGAGACTATGCATGCATTGAAAACCTACATCATACAAAATTATTTACTTAAGAGGTGAGCGTTATGGAGGGGGCAAAGCTTGGTGAGGTGGCGGTAGTTGGAGGGGGTATAGCTGGTATTCAAGCAGCATTGGATTTAGCCGATACCGAATTTAAGGTATACTTAATAGAACGAAGCCCAAGTATTGGGGGTAGAATGGCCCAACTGGACAAGACATTTCCAACGCTTGATTGTGCATCATGTATATTAACCCCAAAGATGGCTGAAGTGTTAAGGAAGGATAATATAGAATTGTTAACCCTTGCGGAGGTTGTAGATGTTATTAAGAATGGAAATAAGTTCAAGCTTACCATAAAGCAACGCCCAAGGTATGTAGACACAAATAAATGCACCGGTTGTGGGACGTGTGTTGAGAAGTGCACTGCTCGTGGTAAGCTTGGCGCACCTGATGAGTTTAATGAGGGCCTTAGTACGAGAACAGCTGTATATATCCCATTCCCGCAGGCCGTGCCGAAAAAAGCTGTGATAGACCCAAACATATGCTTGCGCTTACGTTATAAGAGGGGATGCGGGATATGCGAGAAGGTATGTCCCGCCAATGCCATAAACTTTAATGATACTGAAAGAATACTTAACCTCACTGTAGACGCCGTAATAGTTGCCACAGGTTATAAGTTCATAGACCCTAGACTTCCTGAATTGTCGATTTATGGGTATGGTAAATACCCAGAGGTTTACACGAATATTGAGTTTGAAAGAATACTTGATGCTAGAGGACCAACTGGTGGTGCATTAATCAAAAAGGATGGATCGCATCCTGAGAGGATAGTGTTTATACAGTGTGTTGGTTCGAGGCATTACAAGATAAATCCCTATTGTTCGGCGTATTGCTGCATGGCATCGATCAAACAAGCAATCCTAGCTAAGGAGCATGAGCCTAAGGTCGACGTTACCATATTATACATGGACATAAGGGCTTATGGAAAGGGATTCCAGGACTTCTACAACAGAGCCGAGAATGAATATGGAATACGCTTTATAAAGGGAAGGACTGCTGGTATTACCGAGGATCCAAGCAAAAAGAAGCTCATTGTTAAGTATGAGGATGTTATGCGCGGTACCATAGAGACCATGGAGACTGACATGGTGGTACTTGCATTAGGTATTGTTCCTAACATACCAAGTTTCCTGAATAGACTAGGTGTTGTTCGCAATGGGAGGGTCATTACAAGACCTGGAGATCCCATATCCACGTACGTAGATGGTATATTCGTAATCGGTGCTACTTTAAATCCCACAGACATACCTGACGCTGTACTTCAGGGTAGTGCAGCTGCTGCAAGAGTTACTGAGCATGTTCTCAGGAGAAAAACTCCATTTGAGGTGATGAGGTCATGAGAGATAAAGATGTAAGAATTGGGGTGTATATCTGTCACTGTGGAACTAATATTGCAGGTATAGTTGATGTGGAGGAGGTTGCTAGGTACGCATCATCAATCCCCGGCGTGGTTGTTGCCCGGCACTACACATTCATGTGCTCGGAGACCGGCCAAAACATGATTAAGGACGACATCAAAAACCTTAAGCTTAATGGGGTAGTTGTTGCAGCATGCTCGCCGGCGTTGCATGAGGTCACGTTTAAAAACGCCGTTAAGGAGGCGGGTCTTAACCCATATTTATTTGAAATGGTTAACATAAGGGAACACTGTTCATGGACGCACACGGATAGGAGGTTAGCCACTGAAAAGGCGAAGGACTTAGTCAGGATGGCTATCGCTAAGGTTAAAGAGCTAGAGCCCCTAGAGGAGGTAAAGGCTGAGGTAGTTAATAGCGTGCTCGTAGTAGGTAGTGGTGTTGCTGGCTTAAGTGCCGCGTTAACGCTAGCACGGGCTGGGCTTACCGTATACATTATTGATAAAAGACCCGTATTAGGCGGCTTCGTAACTCGATTAGTCAATATAGCCCCCATTGGAATTAGGGGTAGGGAATTTGTGAAACCCATGATTGATGAGTTAGTCGAGATGCCTAACGTTAAAGTATTAACAAATGCCGAAGTCATTTCGGTTGAAGGAGGGGTCGGTAACTTTAAGGTAAGGATACGCCAAAGACCTACTTACATAAGTGACCTCTGTACATTATGTGGCTATTGCGAAAAGGCATGTCCCATCGAAGTACCTAATGAATATGAAGGTAAACTAACCATGAGAAAGGCTATCTACCTGCCGTTCAAGGAGGCATACCCACCTAAGTATGTGATTGATGAAAATGCATGCACCAAGTGCGGAAAGTGCATTGATGCATGTCCGGTAAAGGCTATAGATTTATCGGTAAAGGAGCGATACATCGATTTAAATGTAGGGGCTATAATAATTGCAGTAGGGCATGAACCTTATGAACCAGATAAGGGGGAATTTGGTTACGGCTTAACCAGGAGGGTCATAACATCATTACAGCTTGAGAGATTATTAGATGAGGAGGGACCTACTGGAGGAAGATTTATTATTGACGGTAAAGTTCCTAAGACCATAGTCTTCATATCATGCGTTGGCTCGTTGATTGGTAATAAAACTACAAATGCATGCAGCAGAAGATGCTGCTCAACTATAACTTACGACACATTAAAAATACTCAGCAAAAACCCAGATTCTCATATATACATTCTCTATAGGGATATTAGAACCTATGGTTTTGAGGAGGAGTTATATTGGAAAGCCCTGGAGAATGGGGTCGTATTTGTTAAGTTCGAAGAACCACCCAAAGTCGAGGTTATGGGCGATAAGATAATGGTGTATGTTAGAGAAGCCACGATAAATAAAAACATAGTAATACCCGCAGACCTAGTTGTTTTATTCGTTGGCATGACCCCGAGTAACGCAGGTGAGATAGTTCGCATCTTTAAATTAAGCCGTACAGCCGATGGCTTCATTAGGGAAGCCCACCTAAAACTAAGACCCGCCGAGACCCCCACTGAAGGCATATTCCTGGCTGGCGCAGCCGCAGGTCCTAAGGGGGTAATGGAAAGCGTGATCCACGGTGCAGCCGCGGCATCCAAAGCACTGGCACTATTATTAAATAAGAAATATATACTCAGGGAGCCCCTCGTAGCGAAGGTGGACGAAGAACTATGTAGCGGCTGTTTAATATGCGTTGGTATGTGCCCGTTCAACGCAATTTCTGTTAAGTATGTAGGTGAAAGAAGAGTTGCCACAGTTAATCCATTATTATGCATGGGATGTGGTACATGCGCTGCCGCATGCCCATCAGGCGCCATGGAACATAACGGTTTTAAGGATAAACAAATTCTAGCACAGGTAAGGGCTTTTGCTGGGGTGGTAGTATGAGTAGCGAATACGAACCTAAGGTACTGATGTTTACATGTAATTGGTGCAGCTACGCTGCCGCGGACCTAGCCGGCACCAGTAGAATGAAGACACCACATAACATCAGGATAGTTAGGGTTATGTGCTCGGGCAGAGTCGATCCGCAGTTCATAATGGAGGCCTTTGCGCAGGGTGCTGATGGTGTCATAGTGTCGGGTTGCCACCCTGGTGATTGCCATTACATGGAAGGTAATTACAAAGCATTAAGAAGGATGTTATTATTAAGGAAGTTATTAGAGCAGCTAGGAATAGAACCAGAGAGACTTAGACTAGAGTGGATATCTGCCTCGGAGGCTAGGAAATTCGTTGAAATCACAACCGACACAGTCGAGAAACTAAGAAAACTCGGTCCTTTAAAGCCACGTCTTGATTATGTACGTAAGATTATGGAAGAGGTGGTTAAATGAGCCCGAAGGTACGTGTAGCTCTGTACTGGCTCGCAAGCTGCGGTGGTTGCGAGGAGTCACAAGTCGACGCTATTAGCGATAAGATAGACATTATTAGTAACCTGGAAATAGTTTTTTGGCCCGTAGCCATGGACTTTAAGAAAGAAGATGTTGAGAAACTACCTGACGAATCAATCGATGTGGCTGTTATAAATGGTGGTGTGAGATTGAAGGAGCACGTGGAGATGGTGAAGCTTCTCAGAAGGAAATCAAAGATCGTTATTGCTTATGGTAGCTGTGCCTCCTGGGGAGGAATACCAGGACTTGCGAACCTTTACGACATTAATGAAGTACTTTCTAGAGTTTACTCAGAAGTGCCTACACTCCAGGAAAAAGGAGTTATGCCAAGGCCTAAAAGCGTAACTAATGAGGGTATGGAGATAGAATTAACCGAGGTGTTGCCAATGCTTTTACCTCTCGATGCCGTCATCGATGTTGATTATTATATACCTGGATGCCCACCAACCCCAGAGACATTTTTAAAGGCGTTAGAGACGCTACTAAGCGGGAATCTACCCCCAAGGAAGTCAGTGATTGGCGCTTCGACGAGGGCTTTATGTGAGGAATGCCCTCTAAATAAGACAAAACCTGATAAAGTCCTTATAAAAGAGATCAGAAGAATTTACAATACGAAGATAGATCCAAGCAAGTGCTTATTAGTGCAGGGAATACCCTGCCTAGGCCCAGTTACTAGAGGTGGCTGTAATGCCAAGTGTCCAAGGGTTGGATCACCCTGTATAGGTTGTTATGGACCGTTAGATAAGCACATTGATTATGGGGCTAAGGCAATCTCATTTATAGCAAGCATTTTAGATTTAAATGATGAAAACGAGATAAAGAAAGCCTTAGATAACGGTATACCGGATCCCGCAGGCCTTGTCCATAAATTTACGCTACCAGCATCAAGACTAAAAGTTAATCTGAAAAGGGGTGAACACAAATGAAGCCAGCAAGGTTCGAAAAGATAATTATTGATCCAATAACAAGACTCGAGGGCCATGGTAAGATCATAGTCGTGCTTGACGAAAACAAGAATGTCATTAAGGCATATCTCCAAATACCTGAACTGAGAGGTTTCGAGAAATTCCTTGAAGGTAGAATGGCAGAGGATGCGAATATTATAACGCCTAGGATATGCGGTGTATGCCCAACAGCTCATCACATGGCATCAACAAAAGCACTCGATGATTTATTCCATGCCGAACCACCGCCTGCGGCTAAGAAAATACGTGAGTTAGTATATAACATATTCATGCTTGAGGATCACGCATTACACTTCTACGTATTAGCCGGGCCAGACTTTATTGTAGGACCCACGGCACCTAAGGAAGAAAGAAATATACTAGGTGTATTAAAGAAGGTTGGCGATTTAGGGCTTAAGATTATTTCCGTAAGAAGGAAATTACGATTAATCAATGAAGAAATAATGGGTAAGGTCGTTCATCCAACTTTCGGTAGGCCCGGTGGTATTTCTAAACCGTTGAGCGAGGATGTAGTTAAGGAACTTAAGGAAATTATTGATCAGGCACTTTGGTTAGCCGTTACGACAGAGAATGTATTTAAGAAAATTATAGAAACAAATAATGAAGTAGCAAAATATCTAAAGAGTGATATCTATAGGGAAGAGACTTACTACATGGGTATAGTTGATGATAAGAATAGACTGAACTTTTATGATGGAAAGATAAGGATTGTAGATCCTAAGGGACGTGAAGTTGCGAAGTTTGATGCGCATGATTACCTGAACTATATTGCCGAACACGTAGAACCATGGACGTACGTTAAATTCCCGTATTTTAAGACTATTGGATGGCGCGGCTTTAAGGATGGTATAGATAGTGGTGTGCTTTGTGTAGCACCGTTGGCAAGACTTAATGTTTCAGACTCTATGCCAACACCAAGGGCTCAGGAAGCGTTTGAAGAGATGATTAAATTTATGGGAGAAAAACCTGTGCATTACACATTAGCTATGCATTGGGCTAGGGCGATAGAGATGATTTACTCTGCGGAAAGAATAAAGGAATTACTCGAAGACCCAGACATACTATCCAAGGAGGTCTTAAACATACCAACTAAAACACCGGGGCCAATCGGCATTGGCGCAGTCGAGGCACCAAGAGGAACCTTAATACATCATTATGAGAGTGATGAAAGGGGTATTTTAACGAAGGCTAACTTACTAGTGGCTACGCAGTTCAACGCCGCAAGGATAAGCTTAGATATTGACAAAGCAGCTAAGATGTTCGTAAGAGGCACCGAGATTTCAGAGGGTATGCTTAATATGGTTGAGATTGCATTTAGAGCTTACGATCCATGCTTTGCATGCGCTACACATGCATGGCCCGGGGGGCTAAAGCTCGTTGCAGAGTTCTACGATTCCAAAGGTGGTTACTTAGGTAAGAAATATCTTGATGCTAATTTTACCACAGCGTGCAACATCGATTAAAAATAATCTTCTTTCTCTTCAAAAATATGCAAAAGATAAGAGTCATTTTTTTGGGAAATAGTTTATTTTTAGAGGATAAAATAGGGCTTTTAGTTGGAGAAAGATTAAGGGAGAATCTTGAATCCTTAGGTTTAGAAGTTGTGATAACTGAAAGGATTGGAATAAACCTCCTAGATTTAATTATTGGAGTTGATTTACTGATTATTGTTGATAGTGTGTATGTCGATAATGATGAACTTTGGGGCGAGGTGCTAATATTAAGTTTAAATAGTTACTATGGGAATAGTATTAAGGCGCCACATACATTGAGTTTAAGAGATTTACTAGATATTGCTAAGATGTATAATTTAGGTCCACCTAAGGAGATAATAATTATTGGTATAGGAATAAGAGATTTAGTAACGTTATCTAGTGATTTATCTGAGAAATTAAAGAAAAAGCTTGACTATATAACTAATAAAGTATTCGATTTAATAGTTCATTTTTCTCAAAATATGCTAGCAAATTCTCGGCACTAAGTCACCTCTTGGCGGTTCAAGTATTCTAAATCCGCCTGACACTGTCCTCATAAGGACATACCCACTGTACTTCTCACTCTTCCTAACCTCACCGATGATTCTGGCGTTAACAAAGCCCAGTGAATGCATATACGCCATTACTTCATCCGCTACCTGTGGATCAACCGCTAGGACCGCGACACCCTCACTGGCTAGGTATAAGGGGTCTATGCCGAGCATACCTGCGAAGAATGAGACCTCTGGGCGTACCGGTATTGCAGATTCATCAACCACAATTATGGCATTACTTGCTTTGGCCCAATCATTAAGGACCATCGACAGGCCACCCCTGGTCGGGTCCCTAGCTGCGTGTATGTAATCACCATACTTTTCGATTAATGGTAACATGAGCTTTGTCAAGGGCCTAACATCGCTCCTCAACCTTGACTTCTCAAGGAGCTCTGTCGACACATCACTACCTAATTGGTACGCCAGGATCACCGCGCCATGGTCGCCTACGTAATCACTAACTATGATTTTATCGCCAACCCTCGGCACATCAACAATGGGTTTCTTCGCTAATCCGATACCAACGGTAGTAATAACTATTTTATCCAGTTGCCCCTTGGGCATTACTTTAAAGTCACCACCAATGAGTGCTATACCCTCTTTTTTAAGTATGTCTATAAATGAGTCGATGATTTTCGATAGGTCATCCATGGGGAATCCCTCCTCAACAACCACCGAGTCCAGCATCGCCAAGGGTTTTCCGCCCATCATGAGTACATCATTTATTGAACCGGATGCCGCCAGCACGCCAATATCCCCTCCTGGGAAGAAGGGTGGGTTTACGGTGTAGGCGTCTATGGTCACTATTAAGTAATCACCGCTTGGTAGCGGTATGGCGGCAGCATCGTCTGGGAAGTCTATACCAACGCCATTACCAACTCTCTTAAGCGATTCCTCTACCCTACTGAAAATTAATTTTTCAAGGATTGCCGAGGTTTCGACACCACCAGACCCATGGGCAAGCCTGATGTACTTATCAAACTCCATGTCCATTGATTATTTAGTGCCGAATTTTAAATATTGTTGTTAAATGCCGCGTAATAGGCTTGACCTAGTGCAATACCACCATCGCCAGGCGGCACCTTACGTGGCAGCACGACGGTACCTCCGCAATTGTTAACTGCCGAGTTTATGCCCGCATATACATAATCATTAACCGCAGCACCACCTGCCAGGTAAATCCTTGGGTTACCAACCTCCCTAGCTGCAATGCACGCCACATCTCCCAAAGCCTTACCAACACCATACTGAACCGTGTAGGCTATATCCTTCGTGCTAACACCACTAATCAAAGCCTCATAGGCCCACCTAAAGAGCCTCGCTGTGTCGACTATGTAAGCTCCACCATCCCTCACAACGACATCCCTAATAACTCCATTGCCTATGTATGAACCACCCCTGGCATGGGCTTCGAGAGCTATTGCTGGCTCACCCTCATAACTCCTGTACGTGCTTAAGCCGAGCAATGCCGATACTGCGTCCAGGAACCTTCCAATGCTTGACGTCATTAATGAATTACGTAACTGCCTAAGAATAACCCTAACTTCCAACTCACCGCCTGGCAGCTTCGTTGTGAGGCCCAACCTACCCACGGCATCGAGGACCTCACCATCACTGAGGAACTGGGATAGGTAGGAGATAACCATCCTCACAGGGTACATTGATGCCAAATCACCGCCTGACATTGGTACGTACCTAAGGTGTCCGAATCTCACGAAATCATCGCCATCTACAATAAGCACCTCACCACCCCAAACCATGCCATCTGATCCATAGCCCACACCGTCAATTGCTATTGAAACGAAAGGCTCAACTTCGCCCCACTCAGCAGCCGTGGCCAACGCATGCGCGTGGTGATGATAAACACTCACGTAATCCAGTCCGTACTTCTCAGCCCACCTATGGCATAACCACGTTGATGCGTATGATGGGTTAGCATCGCACATTAATAATGGGTCCTTAATACCGTAAGTCTTCATGAACCAAAAGTTCCCTGTCCAGGTCCTCAAGGGTCTCGTACTCGTCCAGGTCACCTATGTACTGCGTGAGGATTACCTTATCCTCAACCGCAACTGCACCAGCCATCTGCAGGTCTGCGCCAAATGCAATAATGGGCCTGCGCAGTCTCCTACGAATCCTAACCCACATTGGTGCATAGCCCCTGGACCTCCTGAGAATCACGACCTTATCCCCCGTGAACCTAACAACACTGTCATCGACCCTATGCGCAATTTCCAGGTCATGATCAAGTACGTAATCAACAACCCCCCTCAACTTATTCATCACGCAATTGATGCTTGCGCACATGGGGTGCCCGTGGACATTACCGCTGGTCATTATTAGGAAGTGATCTTCAACCTCGCTGAGCAGTAGGTAATGGAGTGCAGTGTAAGGTAGGAATACGCCTTCCTTATCCAGGTTTGGGGATACGTATTTTGAAACTGGCGTATCAGGCTTCTTAGGTAGGAGGACTATGGGTCTTTGCGACGATTTCAATAAATCCTTAGCACTATCATTCAATTCGACGAGCCTCCCTGCAATATCTAGGTCAAGCGCCATTACCGCGAATGGCTGTGTCGGCCTCTTCTTTCGCCTTCTTAATTTAAGTACCACATCGTCCAATGAGGCTAGGGCAGCTATGTGGTAACCACCAACACCCTTAACAGCCACTATGTAGCCCTCATCAATGAGTTTCGCTGTATCGTGAATAATATCCCTAGTACCTATGGGCTCACCATCAATACTTAGTAATCTAACCCCTGGACCGCAGTATTTGCAGGACAACCCCTGGTAATAATACCTCCTAATACCACCTACCTCTGGCTCCCAGTACTCACGCTCACAATGTGGGCACATCCTAAAGCTACTCCATGAGGTATTGTGCCTATCGTATGGTAATGCTTTAATCACCGCGAAGCGAGGTCCACAGAAGCTGCAGGAGTTGAATAGGTACCTATACCTCCTGGGGTTATTGTTATCCAGAATCTCCCTGAGGCAGTCCTCGCATATCGCCATGTCAGGCGGTATCATGGATATGGCGCTCCTCTCAACCCTACTCTCAAGTATCTTGAAGTCACCATACCCCAGGGGTTTGGCCTCCGTTATTTCATACTCCTCAATGTATATGGCGCTGGGCCTGCTCGTGAGGAACTCGTTTATGAAGGAATTTACGGAGTCCCCCGGACCCTCGATGTGTATCTCAACCTCACCACCGCCGAGGTTCCTAACGAAACCCTTGATCCCGTATTTATCGGCCAATAACTTAACGTATGGCCTGAAACCAACTCCCTGTACTATACCCACAACCCTTATGTTCTTAGCTATGTAACTCACGCTCACCACATCTCCCTAACAACACCCCTCTCTCCTTCCCTAGCCCTCCTGGCTATCTCAAATATCTTATCGAACTCCTCCTCAACCTCCCTAACGGCCTTCTCAGGGTCATCACCAGCCATAAGTGCCAACTCCCTAGCTAACTCCTTCTTCTCCTCAATGAATTGGTTAATAGCATCTAGGTCAAGCCTCGTTATTATCACGCCTGCATGTACCATGACCAAGTCACCCCTGTTCACCCTCTCGTTGGCTATACCAATAACCACCGGCCTAGGTATACCGTCGCCTATATCAACGTAGGCTAAGGAGTTCTTTTCATCTATGTCTAGGACCACGGCAGGTACAGCCCAACACATGTCACATCACCAAGCCTAGGTCTTTAGCTATCTCCATCGATAAACCACCCCCACCAAACCTAGCCCAAACGGCGCAGGCACCCTCCATGGAGACCATGCATGGTCCAACTGGGTGATCTGATGTGCACTGCTTCATGAACAGTGGGCAATCCGTCGGCTTAGCCTTACCCAGGGTGACCTCGGCACACTTACAACCAGGTGGTAAGTCGTATCTCCACTCTTCAGGCGTTAAGTCCTTTATACCGAAGTACTCAAATGCATCGAATTTACTAAACATGGGCCTAAGGGCTAAGCCGCTCTTGGGTATATAACCAATACCCCTCCATGCTGAGTCCACGGTCTCGAACACGGTCCTAATTGAGGATTGAGCCTTCACATCGCCTTCCCATTTCACAGCCCTTGTGTACTCAATAACCACCCTAATATCATTCCTAGCCAATTGCCTAAGGATCTCCGCTATTGCCATCAAAACATCGTTAGGTTCAAAACCAGCCACAACCACTGGTATACCGTAGTTCTCAACTATCGGTGTCCAGGCCTTGCCACCTATTATTGTTGAGACATGGCCTGGTGCTATGACGCCCATGACGGGGCAATCATTGGGCTTCTCTCTAAGTATGTCGAGTGAATAGAAGGCAGCAGGTGGCGTTAGTTTTACCAGGCTCATTAACTTAAGATTGCTCGGCAGTAGGTTCTTTAACGCAGCTTCTGCGTAACCAGGCGCAACGGTTTCAAAGCCTATTCCCACGAACACGGAATCCTTACCATGTTTCCCAGCGTCAATGGCTGCATGGACTATGCTATGCACTATCCTAACATCGGCACCCAATGCCTTAGCCTCTGCAAGGCTGCGGGCGTCATTTACGGGCTTAAGAGCCGGTAACCTAAACACATCGCCATACGTATACACAACCACGCCCTCCAGCGCTAACTTAATCGTCTGCTCTATGTAGTATGATGGAGTGACGCATACAGGACAACCAGGTCCTGCCACAAGCTCCACATTGTTGGGTACTAGGGATCTAATGCCAAAGTGAACTATAGTCCACTCATGGGTACCGCAGAAGTCCATTATCTTGAACACGTAATCCTCACCATAGCTCCGTCTTAGTATATCGGAGAACTTGAATATGTACTCCCTCAGTCTCCTGGTTATGGCAATGTTCCTCCTGAAGATTAACTCAGCCACGTTAATCCTATCCTTAATCACGGGGCAATTCCAACAATCAATACTCTGTTGAGGAAGACAGACGCCGTTTAGGCGTGCTTGGTTATTAGTTAATTGATTAACCACACCATGCTTATATGAACCGTGTTAAAATACTTTTTTATTATTCATAGTGATAATAAATAGCGATAATAACAGGGTTTTAAAACGTGAATTCTCAACAACCAGGTTTACTTTGACTCATCCTCCTTCACAACGCCTTCCCTCTTTAATTGCTCGTACCACCTTGAGTGCTCCTTAACCACGTCAAGCTGCTCTTACCGCTGTGGAATACCTCGTTATATGGGAATATTATTGGGCTGAGATGCGTATACGCCATGTGGACTAGTAGCAAAAACATAACTGCAAGTATCGCCTCCCTAGTATGAAATATAAACGCCAAGTCGGCATCAACTGATGGGCTCCAAAACGCCATTAATACGCCGGTAACACTTATGATGATACTACCGGCAAACTCGCCCCAGTACTCAAACAGCTCCTCTGAGTCGTACTTATGAACCCACTCTGGCAATGGATGCTTGGGATTGATTAACCATATGGACCTATGCAACATGTACTTAACAAAGACCAGCGAGAATATTTGCAGAAGGAACCATTTCTCCCGAACGCTGTAGCCCCTGATCTTGTCAACTATTACCCCAGCTCCATAATAACCAAAGCGCAACAACATGATGAAGCCCATTATTATTTCAGAAATTATGTGAATATAGGATTAATTGATAGGGACCGCTGAATGATGGCCATAGGAAGTACGGCAGAGACCCGCTAAAACTCACCAAGCTTTCTATGTACACCTGCCTCCATAATGGGTTCATATCGAGCCAAGTCACGAAGCCCGTGAAGTCGCAGATGGCGAATGTAATGAACACCAATATGTGCTGAGCCCTTTGCCACGGATTCCACCTCTTAATCATTGGTGACCCGACCCTCTTCAACTTAACCCAAAGCCCTGCCTCCCTACCAAAAACTGCGAGGTACCCCCAGGACCCAGTACGACCAGCAAAGCCCCATTATTATTGTTAATATACAATACAGGGTACCTATGGCATAATCCCATACGATTAGGTTATATATGGCAATAGCTAAGTTCCAATGAAGTTCGTCCATAACTTTGATGAATTCGGTGTACTACCATGGTAATTGCAATACTGCGAAGTAATAAATGATAGCCCAGGCAAGGCCCGCAATAATTGCCGTCACTATAGCCCCTCTGCTGGAGCTTGAAGTTTCCAAACTCGATGCTCCTATCGGGACATACCGTAAGTCTATCCGTATAACTCACTAGGAGTTCCGTAACTTGGGGCTCAGGCACCTTAGACTCATTCAACGCCCTGTAAAGCTCGGCAAGACCCACTGTTAAGGAATCCTTACTACCACCCATGACACCAATAGCCCTCCTACCACCGTCATACAGGACCCTAATAGTATCATTCTCAAACCTCCTCTTCGCAACAACATTATTCATAGCCTCATCAACGAGGTACTCAACAACCACGTCACCACCAACAAACTGAGCCCTACCCACCGAGTAACCCAGACCAACAAGTCTACTTAGTACTCTGAGGGTAAATCAAAAACCGTTGAATAAATAGACCAGTGAACCAGGGACAGACCAAGAACGCCACTACTCATATGACTAACCAAACTTAAAGGCATTATTAAGGATTACTCTCAGTAAATGACCCCTCCCCGCCTAAAGGGGTGGGTTTTCACCTTGGGGGTCTTAATTGTTACTCCCTCTTTGAGGGTTATTGAATAATTCAACGGAGCTGGGGTTTATGAGCCCATCCCACGTATTGGTGCAACCCCGCCCTTAAGGGCGAGGCTTAACCATTATTGTCGGATAGACATACCGTGACCATACTCTGCCTTATTTCTTTTATTAAAGATGTAAGGAATAGGGTTGACCGTTAATGTAGTTAGGGTGGGGAGGATTAAACAATTGAGTGATGTAAGGGCAATGGTAATACCTAGTGAATTAACGACAATAGGTTCATTGGTTAA
This sequence comes from Caldivirga sp. MU80, assembly GCF_001663375.1. GTDB lineage: Archaea > Thermoproteota > Thermoprotei > Thermoproteales > Thermocladiaceae > Caldivirga. Next base: position 42,798 of record NZ_LCTF01000002.1, on the reverse strand, counting down.
TAGGGCTAAGCTACTCAATGCCTTGAGGGGACGTATCATTGATGGATTACTAACGTTTGGCACCTACGCCGGCGTCATATTCATAGCTAAGGATAGGGACTCCGTGGTTGGTGAGGCAACCAATACTTGGTGTTATGGATATAACCGTGTGGGAATGCCTTCGGTAAGCAAGGGGACTCCTTCAAGGTGAATGTCAACGTTGATGCAGTTGGCACTTTGAGGACCATGTTCATAAGGGCGCCCGCGATGGTTAGAGCTTAGGGATGTAAATCCCCTCATGAAGCTTAGGCACCCGAGGGTTAAGGAGATCATAGTTGCAGCTTAGGAGAATGCCATGTTGGCTACGGTATTTCACCCGGAATTAACAATGACCACCATGCGTAAACACCTATGAATTAACAAAGGTAGGGCATTGTACGAAACAACTCGGCACATACCCTTAGCTTAAACTGTTAAATGTCCTACATACTTCAGCGTACCCGTTAATGGATCCACCTCCAGTCCCAGGGTCTCGAGAGCCGTCACCCCGAGTACTTGGGCATCGCCATCCTCGGCAAATACAACCTCGACATCGCCCTCGTACTCCCCATACCTAATGACGGCCACGCCAACCCTCCTACTCACAACCTTACCATCGATCGTCCTAAACGACCTAACCCTCCTAGGCCTTATGCCAATACCATCAAGCACCCTCCCATCAATCCAGGTGAAGATCGACCCAGTATCGACTATTAACTCAACCTCGGCATTAGCACCCGACTCCGGGTTTATAACCAACACCTTAACCCTGGTTAAACCCACGCAACTGTTTACGCTTAAGCACAATATAGCTTTAGCGCCTCTCCGAGGGTCTCAACTTACCTGGCGCCTCGCTCCTGAATCTCCATAGCCCCCTACCAAAGGATTCAACTACGATTTCCAACTCCTCAGCCAACATATCGCTTATCAGCGGTTCATCGGCTAGTGGCGATACCAACAGGTCCGTGAGGACCTCCCTAGACTCTGCATCACTGGTAATGACCTTGACGAGGGCTATTCGTGGGTAAAACCAAACCCTCAACGGACCGCCTGCCGTATCCACGATTAATTCCTTAGACTCACCAGTTGGGGGCCACAGCTCGAGAGCCTTAGCTGTACTTATTGGTATTAGCAACTGTGGGGTTGGGGCTTCAAAGCCGCTATTGAGTAGTGCTACCTCCTCCGTAACCCTCTCCCTCACCTTTATCCTTAGTCTTAGTCTCACCGCCACCAGTAACCACCCTTATCCTGCCCACGTAGGCGAAGTACCTATGCCTAATCCTACCAACCTTAACCCTACTCATACAATTAAAGCATTACGTGTTAATTTTAATAAGTTACTGCGGTAAGCAAGGGTCACGTTTCCCACTAGGTGGTAATCATTAAGTCTCAATAAAGTACCAATAAACACCGCTGGGTGGGAAACTCCTAGGTCTACGGCTCCTACTTCATCCTTCCTCTAGACTTTCATTTCTACCCTTCCCCACTTTCCTCTCAGCCTTTTCCGTAAATCCCCTAATAATAACTGCATTATCCTCCGGCACCTTGGTGAGTACTGCTAAGAACCTAACGTTGGCGGTGTCTTAGTGATCGGCTTTAGCCGCGGGTAAAGTCAGGTTGATTACTTAGTTAGGGAAATTGAGTAAAAGTTAGAAAGCCCATGAAGATGATTACCCAGGAGGATAATTGTAGAATGCCGGTAGTGATAGCTGAGGGGGTATTATTTGACCCCTTCCCCACCCTGAAGGGGCTAGGTTTACTGCTCCTTATCATTATCAATTCAACGGCATTACGAAGACTACGGGTAGTCGCTATAACCTAGTGTGCTTTTAACAACCTAGTTACCCCATAATCATCCACGATGACTACGTGGTGCTTAAGGGCTTCACACCACCAGGGCTTGGTCAATGCCTTGACGGCTTCCTCAGGTGTCCAACATATTGGTTCAAGTCTCGGTGGTGCATCATCAAGGATTATACACCTGGTTACGAAATTCCTCCCCCTAAAGTATTCAGATATTATGAGCACGTCTACATCGCTCCATAGATTAAAGTCCCCTCTGGCGTATGAACCATAGAGTATCATTGTTAACCCACCAAGCCTAATCCTCAATCTATCTGCGTAAATACGCAGCCCCCTGATGACGCGCTCCCGTTCAACGGCCCTCTCCCTAATTACCTCATCTAACGACATGGTGAACACCCCCTTACCCAATTCACGATTAGCCCAGCGCAATTTGAGGCTTCCACGGCCTCCTCCCTCGTGTACCTTTCAAAGGGCACACCCTCAACGAAGGCATCTGGGTAGCGTGGTGTTACGTACATCTTATCGAGATAACCAACGCAAAACCTTAACCTATCGCTCACATTACTGCAGTAATTAACTAGGTCGTTGAATAAAGCCACCAGGTTATGGCCATAGGCTGGCTTACCCATGGCCCTTAATAATGCCTTAAGCGCTAACTCAGCTGTCTGCTGAGCCTTAAAGCATACCCATGAGTAATTACTTGAATTCATGTCCGCATCTATGGACCTTAAAGTGTATTCCGCCTGCCTAATCCACCTACTGTACTCATCGCAATCAAGCGGCTGCGTCATTAACAATACGGGTAATGCAACCCCTATAAAGGTTCTTGTTGACGGCTCCCCGCCCTGAGGAGGCGGGTTTCTGCACCCTCTGAGACTACCGCTCATTCCTTCAAAGCCCTCACAGATGCGGCATCACTGCTCAGTCCCCGCCGTCATGCTAAAATTTAATAAGTCGCCATGATGAATCTAGTACGCTAGGACAATGGTTTATTAAGGCCTTAGTTAGTACTTTTAATTTAGATGCCGGGGCGTGATGCCGGGGATTTGAGGAGGATTAAGTGGTACGTGGATTATGTTCTCGACTTAATTGGTATAGAGTTAGATGAGAATGGGGACTTGGTGGCGCAGGTGAGGGATAGGCTTGAGGAGACTGTTGAGGAGGCTAGGAGGGGGGAGGTTGTTATTCCGGAGGAGTCGATCTACATTGGGAGAGGTAGGGAGGTTAGTTTTGATGCTGAGGACGTCCTGAGATTCCTCAAGGAGGCGCAGCCGGGGCAACTGGAGGTCTTTAGGAGGGAGTTACTGAGGGAATTAAGGAGGAGAAGGAAGTTAAGTGAAGAGATAGGTAGGATAGAGAGGGCGGTTAGGGAGTATGCGAAGTCCCTTGGGGTTTACGTCCCATTCTCAATACTGGAGTATGACAGATTCCGCCTATGGGGAGATAGGTACCACTTCATCTTCAAGGCGGAGATCGGCGCTCACAAGTACCTAGACGAGTTCGAGGGTACATTTGACGAATTAATAGAGTTCTTTAAGAGGACTGTGAGGAAGGAGTCCAGGGAGATTTACAACCTCGTTAATAAGGCGAGGAGTGAAAGAAGTAGCTGGACTGGCAAGGTTGATGGCTTGTCGAAGCTTCTTTCCGAGCTGGAGTCCCACGTCATTGAGACGGCAATACTGACAGTAACGGGCCCTAAATTAGCTAGGCCAAGCACCTGGAGGGACCTCGATGATGGAGTCGTAATGGCTATGGACATGGGGCTGGAGAAGGCTGGTGATTGGGAGGCGATTAAGTGGGATATGACGAGAATAGGGCCGAGTGAGATTGTGTATGGCGCAAACCCGTACCTATGGCCCGAGTTTTACAGGTGGTTCGTGGAGTCGGCTAGGTTAAGTAATGTGTTGAGCATTATCCTAAGGTCCTTCAGGAGGGAGATTGATGACCTCACCGGGCTTCCAGTTAAGGAGTTGAGGGGCTACGTGGTTAACATGAGTGAGGGTAAGATTGTGTATAGGCAATTAACGGCTAGGGAATTATTTGAAGCGCACACAACAGACCCAGCCACTGGTGAACGCATTGAGCCTGAACCAGCCGTCATCTACTGTGGCCCAGGTAACGACAGGATATACTCGGTACGTGGGGCATGACATAATGGTTAAGCCTCGCCCTTCAAGGCGGAGAGAGGTCAGGCTAGTTAACTCTGTTATTATAGCTTTAACCCTGTACCTTAAGCTGTGGTGCATTTATCCTGCTGTGGATTAGCATGCATGGCTATTTTCCTCAACTCCCTAGTGTATTCGGGTAGCGGCTTCATGCCCACATTACTAATTCCCTTAACCAACTCCCTAATGGACTTGTTTAAACCGGGTATAACCAGGTCTGGTTCTAATTCGAATAGTGGTATTGCTAGAAAGGGCCTGTTAGCTATCTCCGGGTCTGGTATTGTTAATTCACTGTTTTTAATCACGAGGTTTCCGTAGACTATTAAATCCAGGTCTATTGTCCTTGGGGCATACTTGTCGCTGGACCTGACCCTCCCAAGCTCATCCTCAATGCCCCTCAGGATCTTCTTGACGCTGAGGGGGCTTAGGGCCGTTTTGACCCTAACGACGCAGTTGTAGTAGGGTGGCTGGCCCTCGGGTATTGGCTCCGTTAGGTAGACCGTAGAAACCTCCAGGGGGCCGAATTCATTAACAAGCCTGACTATGGCCCTCTTAACGTTTTGGCCTGGGTCTATATTTGAGCCAACCGCTATGAAGGCATCCGCAAGCCTACTAGCTCTGCTTCTAACAACCTCAACACTGGCCGCCTCAGCCCCGGTTAAGGCGCCTGGCTTCTCAACCCTAACCCTAACCATCCTCACCCTGTGGTCCTGTAGGCAAACCTTAGCCACCCTGTCGGCTAGGGTCTCAATTAGCTTGAAGTCAACGTTACCCACGTATGATATTAACTCATCCTTAATAACCTTGTAATCCACTGTGCACTCAATGGAGTCACCCGCAACCCCCCTGCTTAAGTCAGCCCAGAGGTCAACGTCTATGACTACCTCCTGCTGTTTAACCCTTTCACTAGGCTTAACACCTATAATGGTCTTAACCTTAAGCCCCCTAATGCTTATTTTAAATAAGCTGCTACTCATCGTAAACCACCCTTGGCTTAAGGTGTTCGCCACCACCCACGTAAATCACCTGGCCAGTTATGTAGCTACTCTTAAGGAGAAACACTACGGCCTCAGCCACATCCTCAGGCGTACCGCGCCTCCTTAGGGGTACTTGGTTAACCATTAAGTTAACCTTACCCTCATCCTCATCGGCTGCGGGTAGTATTATGCCAGGGGCAACGGCGTTAACCGTTATACCTGGGGGTTGTGGAGTTGTTTTGGTTTTCATAATCATTTGTGGTGTTTATTTCTGTTGGTGGGTGAGTCCTCTTAGGGCTGTTAGGTATGCTGATGCTGTGTGTCTATCCAATCCGTATTTTTTCATTACTTCGCTGTGTTCCTTGGAGTTTGTTGTTCCCCTTGGGTTGGTGAGGATGACTTTGAACCCGTACTTCAGCGCCATTACTACGCCGTACTGTATTAGTTGCCTCTTGGCGAAGAGTGTTATCTTCCTATTACCCGTCTTACTCCTCGTATACCTCCTCCTCTTAATCAGTGAGAGGTTTTCAAACACTACTACGCCAACGCTATGCGTGTAGCAGTACTTCAACAGTTTCGCCAATGCACCGAGCCTCAAAGCCCTAGCCCTATTCCTCGAAAAACCGTGTGAGACCGCCTCGGTGAACCACGCAGTCCTAGTGTCCACTATCCTCCCATACCTATCAATGATTACCAGGTTCACCCTATCGCTGTTAATGTCGAAGCCAGCCACCAGCCCTCCCTTGGCTTCACCCCTCTTGAAGTACTTGAGGTAGAGCTTTATCGGGATTGATAAGTGCAGGTATATGCTGCCTTCCCTAAAGACTATCCTAGCCCCATAACTCACCTTCTTCCGCCTAGCAAGCTCCGCTAACTCCCTGAGTAGTGGTAGGTACCTCTCCCCGAATTCAGCCCGTAGCGTTATCCATGAGCCATCGTATGGGTACTTGACCTTGACTATGTTCGTGTCCTCCAGCCTCACGTTTCTGTTCCCAAGCCTTGAAGACTCACCCTCACTAACAATGAAGGGCCTCCTCACCTCTATATGCAGTGGATTGCAACCGTTGAATAAGCACCCCTCAACCATCGCCTTGGCTAGCTTATACGCTGAGTCGGCGTATGCCTTGTTCAGCACTCCCCTAAGCTCCTTAAGAATATTGCTTCTTCCCACCCCCTTAGCAATCATCCTAGTGGTTATTCGGACAGCATTTTTGAAGTCCCATGCCAGTCTCACTAGGCGCATGTAGTCCTCGCCTGAGGCCGGGTGGAGCTTGCCAGTAATGGTAACGTAATTCACCATTGCGAATGCATCCACAACGTTACCTGTCTGGGACTGTAACACGGATAACCACCTGCCTCCCATGAAGATGCCTCATCCTCACGCTCAACTCCTTGGGTATGTAAATGCAGAGGAGGCCGTGGCTAGTCTTCGACACCCTAGCATGAAACACATACTCCTCAGGCATATGTACACCAAGACCAAAAAATACAGAAAAACTTATAAAGTTTTCTGCAGTAACTAATTGCATAAGTGAACCCGATGAGCTTGGCGAGGGGGATCTCGATGCCGCCTTCGGCGAGGGGAGTGGTGTGAACCACTAGGCAACTAGCGGCAACCACTCCCGCAGCTGGAGGCGGCATCCACGAAAAAGCCGCCGAGAAGGAGACGGTGGGTTAACCACCGCCTCCGGAGAGACGGCATCTCTCAAAGTTGTACCCATCAACTATTGAGTCAATGACGTTAACTATCTTACCCTCCTTAACCATCTGCGAGAACCTGAGACTAAGTATTAGTGGTGCCCAGGCGTTAACCTGTGTGACCAGGTTTAAGTCATCGAAGTTAACGTTCCTGATGCTAACTCTGGGGAACACTGAGGCGTTATTCACCAGGTAATTTACCTCACCAGCCTGTCTAAAGGCCTCATCAACCAGGCCCATTACCTCACTGGGCCTAGCCAAGTCAGCCCTAATGGCCCATGCCTTAACACCCAGCCTAATCAACTCATCCCTAAGTTTCAACGCCTCATCCATTGATGAATTATAGTGAACCACCACGTTAACCCCCTCCTTGGCTAGGCGCCTACATATGACCCTACCTATCCTACTTGAACCACCTGTAACTAGGGCTATTTTACCCCCTATTGAGTCAACCATGGCTGACTGATTTAAGACGCCCTAAATACTTTATTTTAATGTTAATTAAATGGTTAAGTTAAATTAGCATGAGCGAATTTAAGGCAGATACACGCATGATGAATCAACCATCCCCTACACTAAGATAATTACCTGATGTGAGAAAGGTTTATAAGAGTTAAAGCTTAAGTTGCCGTCATGGATTGGGAGTTGGTTAAGCTTAGGTTAACAATGGCTGGCGTAGCCATGGTGATAGTTGGACTTGGCTTAGCGTTGGCCTTGGGCGTGTTGGCGCTTCTGTATGGTCCAACAATGCTTACGGTGTACGCTATAACGGGCATTTTAATATTCATACTCTTCATAAACATACTCCAATGGCTCTTCGGACCATACATAATAAACGCCATGTACCACGCCAGGGAGGTTAGCCCAGATGACCCTAGGTACGGTTGGCTAGTGGACATTGTTAACGAAGTTGCCGAGGCTAATGGGATTAAGACGCCTAAGGTTTACATAGCGGATGCGCCATTTCCAAACGCCTTCGCCTACGGTAGCCCAATAGCCGGTAAGAGGGTTGCCATAACCACGCCGCTCCTTAAGATACTGAACAAGGATGAGATAAAGGCAGTGCTTGGCCATGAGCTAGGCCACTTGAGGCATAGGGATGTCGAGTTTCTGATGTTCATAGGCCTAATACCAGCCTTAATATACTGGCTGGGTTATAGCCTATGGTTCAGTGGGCTATGGGGCTCGTGGTGGGGTGAGGGGCGTGGATCCGATTCACCGGTAGTGTTGATGCTAATAGGCTTAGGATTACTGGCCGTAAGCTTCCTGTTCAACCTATTCCTACTAGCCCTAAACAGGATGAGGGAGGCCTATGCGGACATTAACTCTGCGATAACAATACCGGGGGCTGCCAGGAACCTGCAGAGGGCCTTGGCTAAAATATACCTCAGCGTGGATCCCAGGATCGGTAAGGTGATAAGGAGGAATGCCGGTTCAAACCTAAGCCACATGCTATTCTTCTCACCACTACCTAAGGATTGGAAGGAGATACCGGAGTCTGATGTTGATGAGCTGATTGAGTATTGGAGGAATTATAAGCCGTCAATACTCGAGGAGGCCTTCTCAGATCACCCACACCCAGCTAAGAGGATTAGGCTGCTGGACAAGTACATTGAGGCCGGTTATTAAAATTAAATCATTCACGTTCATTTTACTTAAATTCTTGATATTATGACTGCCACTAGGAATAGTAGTAGGATTGGACTCGAGGTCTTAAACATGGTCCTGAAGTTACTGTTAGTTGGCTTAACAAGGGCCCTAATTGTTATTACCACACCGGCTAGGGCTGCTGGTGCGATTAACGCATAGCCCATTACGCTATTTATGTATACGTAATAAAGAATAAGCATGTATACTATTGAAGCTAGGTTAAGTATTGATATAACCCTGACGCTCACCTCCTCACTAACTACGGCAGGTAGCATTGGTACATTAGCCCTCCTGTAGTCATCCCTTGCGTAGTAGGCTAATGACCATATGTGGGCTGGGATCCAGAGGTATATCACCATTGACAGTAGGATAGCCTCAGTATCAATTGGCTTAGCCATCACCCAACCTGAAAGTAAGGCTGCATTCCCAGCGAAGCCCCCTATAACTATGTTTAGCCAGGTCCTCCTCTTAAGCATGATTGTGTAGAGCACCACGTAGAAGAACCAACCTAAAGCCACCATTAACGTTACCCATACACCAAGCCACACGTAGGATAGTGTAAAGCCAACTAGGCTAATGGCCATGGAGAATGACAATGCGCCCTGCGGGTTCACCCTACCACTGGGTATTGGGCGTCTCATGGTCCTTGTCATCAAGCTGTCAATATCCCTCTCATAGTACATGTTGAACGCCGCTGAACCCCCCGTGGATAGGAAGCCAACCACGGTTAACTCTACTAATTTAACTAGGTTTATTGAGGGGGCTGCGGCTATGTAACCCACTATCGCTGAGAGGACTAGCAGCCATATCACATGCGGCTTCATCAACCTCAAGTAGTCGTTAATCATTGTGTCGATAAGGGTGCTGCTGGATATTAAATATTTTACTCGGTTTCAACCAAACATATGCCGCTTTATATCGTCAGTTTATTAAGCCTAAAGGGCCTTATGTACTCCAGGAACTCCATCCTTAGGGATTGGTCATTAAACTTACCTTTATACGCTATTGAGACCAAGGGTGAGGGAACCTTAACACCCCTAACCATCATGCAGGTGTGGTAAGCCTCAGTGAGGACCATGACATCCATTGATCCAGTGGCCCTTGATATCTCATCCATTACCTGCCTAGTGAACCTCTCCTGGAGTTGAAGCATCTTGGAGTACTTAATGATTAATCTAGGTATCTTACTCGCCCCAATCACATGATCCTTAGGCACGTAGGCCACGTGGGCTAGGCCAAACATTGGTAGTAGGTGGTGTTCACACAGTGTTGAGAACCTTACCCCAGCTACAATAACCATGTTGCTTGACCCCTCGAACAGCGTGTACTGTACATTATCCTCCCGTCCACTTGTCAACTCCTCAAGCATATTGGCAACCCTGTCGGGAGTCCTCCTCAACCCCTCCCTATCAGGATCCTCACCAATGGCCAGCAGTATCTGCCTGACAGCCTGCTTAATCAACTGCTTATCAACCACCATAGCAACAAGCCGCAGCCTGCACCCCTTTAAAAACCAATCAACGTTGGGAGAGCGTGCCTAACTACCCTCAGCCAACTTCAGAAGCTCCCTCCTCTTGGACTCTATGTACTCAGTGATCCTACCCTTAGCATCCTGAACCTTAGCTAAAACCTGCTTCTTAGACTCCTCAAGCATACTGTTGGCAAGCTCCCTAACCTTACTTGAAATGCTCATAACTGGGTTAATTAGGGTGGTCTTTAAACGGTTTCACCCATGGCTGAACGTCATTGGGTGTAATTCTTATATATATCCTCAAGTCTCTTCATAACGTCACCGCTGATGTTAACGTTCAAGCTCTCTAAGTCATCCTCAAGCTGCTTGACGCTGGTGGCGCCTATTATCGGTATTATCGTCACCCCAAGATCCTCACCCCTCTTAAGCATCCAGGCTAGTGCCAACTGTGCGTCACTTACCCCCAACTCCCTAGCCACCTCGTGGAACTCTATGAGCATCTTAAGGTTCCTATCGTTAAAGTACCTACGCCTCATACCCTCTATGTAGTCGGCCCTAGACATTTCAGGGATCCTCCAGGTCTTATTCTCAAAGTCCACGTACTTCCCAGTTAACACACCCTGTGCCAGGGGTATGTAGGCTAGTATTGCCATTCCGTATCTTTTTGCTACGGGTATCTTATCCCTCTCAATCTGTCTCTCAATGTAATTGTAAGGTTCCTGCATTGTTGTGAAGGGTTCTAGGTTGTGCCTCTCGGCTAACTCCATGAACTCAACAATGTCATGAGCTGGGTGATTACTCTCACCAATATAATTAACAAGGCCCTGCTCCACCAGTTGATTAAGTGTCCTAAGGGTCTCAATCTTAGGCGTATCTGGATCTGGTGCATGTATCTGGTATAAATCAACGTAATCCAAGCCAAGCCTCTTCAGTGACTCCTTGATCTGCCACCTAATGTGCTTCCTCGACAACCCCTCACCATTAGGCCAAGGAGCCATCCTCCACCTAACCTTGGTGGCTATTACAAGGGATTCCCTATCATAACCCTTGAGAATGTCACTAAGGATCCTTTCAGCATTGCCAGCATGGATGTAGTCTGGTCCAGACATTGTACCGTGGTAGACGTTAGCCGTATCTATGAAGTTTATCCCGAGGTCAATGGCCCTCTTAACAATCCTCCTCGTTTCCTCAACATCAACCTTATACACTCCGTACTCATCCTTCTCCCTTAATGGGGGGAGGTGCCATGTACCAAGGCATATTTGAGAAACCTTAACCCCAGACCAACCAAGCTTAACGTAACGCATACCCTAACTTTCAAGGGTCACCCTTTTAAATGTTAGCACCGTAAGGGATTAAGTTAAAAACCGCCTATGTCGCCATGGCAAACCTCTCTGGGCTATAGGTGAAGTCCTGGGGGAGTACACCAGTCCTCTTGTAGTACTTTATTAACCTATGTATCTTAGACTCAGTTAATATCAGGCCCTTCTTGGCTGAAGCATCCTTGGGGTGCTCCTCAAGGTGCCTCCTAATGTTTACAGCCCTCCTAATAAGCGCCATTAGGTCCTCCGGTATCTGAGGCTTAAGTCCATTCTCACTCAGTATCTCAGTAATCCTCTTGTTGGTGACAACCTTAACGAGGGGGATACCGTACTGGTCCCTAAGAATGACACCTATCATTGACGGTGTAAAGCCCCTCCTAGCAAGTTCAACAACAAGCCTCTCCACGTCCTCCGGGAAGTAGCTTAGCCATGGCGGTATGGTCTTAGTGGCTGGCCTAGTTGATCCACTACTGCCACGCTTATGCCTAGACCTATGCGGCACAGGGCGTCGGATGCCTTGGTTTTATAAACTTTAAGTCGTGCATTGGTTTTAAGGGCTTAATGAAGAGTGCTAATCAGTGTGGGGTATGGGCTGTTCCTCAATGGTGCCTGATGCACCCTGCTCGGCTAAGGTTCTTAACCTGGCAACCTCACCGACAATATCCCTAACTGACAATACGCCCACTGGATTTCTTGACTCATCAACAACGACTAAGTGCCTTATGTTTGACTTATGCATTAGGTCAGCTGCCTCGTAAAGCGAGGCGCTGACGCCAACAGTTATCACCTCCCTGGTTGATATATTTATCACTGGTTCGCTTAAATCAATACCCCTAGCCACAGCCCTAACCACATCCCTTTCACTCACCACGCCAACCATCCTTCCACGATCCATAACCACCAAGAGGCCGATGTTGTTATTGGCCATTACCCTGGCGGCGTCCCTTATCGTGGCTGATGCGTCAACCGTTATCACACCTCCTCTTATGAGTTGGGATACCTTAATCGACATGAGGGGGACTTGGCGCTTGGGTAGATAAACTTTTTCAACTGCAGAATATTTATACGGCAATAGACGAATTTGCGGTAATTACTTGGATTCGGAGGGCTGCCCCTCTTCAATGGCCCTAACCCCTATGTTGAGTAGCCTCTTAAATGCCCTATCAAGTAGCCTAATGTAAACCCCCCTAGGGCCTACGAAGGCCCCCATCTCCTTCCTCAGCATCACCTGTAGTTCAGGCCCCGCAAAGTCCACGTCAACTATGTGCTTGGTTATCCAACCCACAGGGTGCATTGTGCGTATCCACTGCCTGAAGTCTAGGCTCATTTCAACTGTTCTTATTAACCTGAAGCCTGAGTCATTCTCAATGGCCTTAATCCTCTCACCACCCTTACCCACAACCCTACCTAGGTAACCCTCCTTAGCCACTATCAGGGCGTCTGGGGCGTTTTCAGACTTAATTTCAAGGCTCTCCTTAATATCCCTAAAGCTGGCCACGGTGACCACGTCGGCGTCCGGCGCATGCACCCTTATTGTGTCCACCAGTTTCCTCTCCTCATCACTTAGGCTCCTCTTCCTCAACCTAAGCTCAAACATCAGCTTAAGCCCCCTCTTAGCCCCCGGCCTAACTATGTCCTTCAAACCCAGGTCAACCACCATAGCCCTCTCCTCGTTAAGCAAAACCTCCCTCATCAATGTTGCCCCATCCTTCTCAATACCCAATGGTCTTTGTAGTATTGGGTCACCCGCAATTATCAACCTGGCGTTCCTACCCATCCTCATGAGTACCTCAGCGGCGTTTTCAGGTGGTGCGTGTTGGGCATCATCTAGGAGTATTAGGGATTCATCGAATGTCCTACCCCTCAGGTAGTTCACATCAGTAACAATCACCTTACCATCCCTAAGCATCTTCTCCATATCATCCCTAGGCACCATGTCGCCCATTATGTCGTAGAGGTACTGGCCAGCAACCCTGTAGTATAAGTCACCCAACTCCTCAGGTGACTCCAACCTACCGCTGGTTATATCTATGAGCGGCCTGGCTATTATCAACCTCTTAAACTTGCCGCCAAGCACAGCCGATATGCCGTAGATAACGGTTATGAAGCTCTTACCTGTCCCAGTGGGGCCAAAGACACCGACCACCTCGTTGCTGTCATCCTTAAGCACGTTGATGAGCCTCTCCTGCCCAATGGTAAGGGGCTTAATATTGTCGAATAGGCTCGACATCATGAACCTTAATAGGCCTAACTTTTAAACTTTAGGCAAATATAACCCAACACCAGTGGCTTATCAATTAATCCCATGCTTCAGGCCGGGTTAGAGGTAGGTGTCTAGGGTTATTTCAGCTATGTCGTAGGCGTAGGCGGCTAACCTACCTATGGACTCTATGACCAAGTTTAATGGCCCACTTATGCCGTGTAGCTTAAGCAGGTTATTAACCTTAACCCTCGCATTAGTGACCTCATTTCTCATGTCCAAGACCTCCTGCGCCTTATCAACATCCTTGCTTAGGAAGGCTAACACTGCGGATTTATGGAGATTACTTACCTCATCCCCCAGCTTAAGTATTGTGTCAGCTACGTCAACATTAACGGCACCTACCTCAAGCATCCACTGGGCGACCCTCCAAGAGTGGTCACCTGACCTCTCCAGCGACTTCGAGACGAGTAGGCAGGATAGGAGCTCCGACCTATCGTCAATTTCAATGCTCCTGATGTTTATCACCCCGTTCACGGCCATGTTTATCAACCTGTGTATAAGCATGTAGTTCCTGTCAACGTCGTAATCCCTGTCCATTATATCTCTAGCTATGCTTAACCTCTCCTCAGGGTTCATTTTAATCAAGCTCAAAGCGTCCTTAAACATACCTGAGACCACGTTACTCATCCTACTTATGAAGCTTTTAATGGGCATACTACTGGTGGGTGACAGTACAGTAACCTTAATCTCCCCATTACCGTGGCTTATGGTTTCAACTATAGGCACACGTACACTTATCTCCCTGGTAACCTCATCAATGAGCTCCTTATTGGTGCCATTAAGGAACTTAACCCTAATTATCTGCGCACCTTTGATAAATGCGCTGATTACCCTCCTAATCACCGAGTCCGAGGTTTCATTAGGCTTAACCTCAATTATCCTCTGGACCTCAATCTCATGAACCATTAAGGCGGGTAAAATAGCTACCTCATAACCCCTGAACTCCAGGTAAACAGGATTACCGGCACTGATGCCAAGTACCTCAGCCCACCTCTTGGGTATGGTCACGGCTAGGGATGACTTCCCAGCCATCTGAATCTTCCTAACCTCAATGGGGTTCTTCACGTGGTGGGCACTGGGTTACACCTATAAATATTGCTTAACTTGGGGTGTTTCGGTTTTCATGATTGTTTGTGGTGTTTATTTTTCGTTGACTGCTAAATCCCTGGTTAGATTTATAAAATTTATAAAACTAGCCTTAATACCTTTGATTGGTTGCCCTGGGTTTCCGAGATCCGTAGTGGCTGGGAAGTCCCTGGCGACCGTTGAGAGGTAGATGGCGGTGAACGTAAACCACCACCTACTGAGAAACGGTGTTGATCCAGCTATCTTTAAAAAGGGAACTGAACCAAGTTAACCATGGGTAAGGCATCGGTTAAGGCTAGGGCGCACACATGGTACATAATCGACATGGAGAAGGGTGTGTTTAGGTTCAATAGGAGGCTATGCCCCAGGTGCGGCTCCGTTATGGCTTACCACAGGGAACCCGTGCCCAGGTGGCACTGCGGTAAATGCGGCTACACGATATTCGAGGGCCAGGCCCCCAGGCAGAGGGCAACTGGTAGGGGTAGGTAACGTCAACGCCATCCTTAGATTAGCTAAACACCCTTGGCTCCATGGTCAATAGCACGTCACCCATTGAACCTTAATAAACGTTTACGAACCTTTACCTGCCTTGAAGCAGTGGTGGTTAAATTTAGTTGGGTAAGCGTTAAATAGCGCGCAGAGATGGTTAATCCTGGTGATAATCCTAGGTATTGAGTCCACAGCCCACACGATAGGGATAGGCATAGTTGATGAACACGGCGTATTGGCTAACGAGAACGACACGTACACACCCCCTCAGGGCTCTGGGATTCACCCCAGGGAGGCCGCTGACCACCATATACTAGTCGTGTCTAGTTTACTCAATAGGGCGCTAGATAAGGCTGGGGTTAGGTTAAGCGACATTGACGCAGTCGCCTTTTCACAGGGCCCTGGCCTTGGTCCAGCCCTCAGGGTTGGGGCCACTGTGGCTAGGTTCATATCGGCTAGGTTTAACAAGCCCCTGGTACCGGTCCACCATGGGGTTGCCCACATTGAGGTGGCTAAAATGGCCACGGGGGCTAGGGATCCCCTAGTCCTCCTGGTTTCGGGTGGGCACACCATGGTGACCGCCTACTCGGGGGGTAGGTATAGGGTGTTTGGTGAAACCATGGACATATCCGTGGGTAACTGCCTAGACATGTTCGCCAGGTTCCTAGGCTTACCAAACCCAGGTGTTCCTCACCTTGAGGAGTGTGCCAGGAGGGGTAAGGTCATGCTTGAGCTACCCTACACCGTCAAGGGGCAGGACATGTCCTTTGCCGGCTTATACACGGCCGCTGTGAGGCTTGTTAAGGAGGGGAGGAGAGTTGAGGATGTTTGCCTATCTATAGTTAACACGGCCTACTACATGCTTGCCGAGGTGACCGAGAGGGCTTTAGCACTGCTGGGTAAGAGGGAATTGGTGTTGGCGGGTGGCGTGGCTAGGAGCCCAATCCTAAGGGGTATAATGGAGACGGTGGCCTCTGAGTACTCAGTCATCCTGCATGTTGTTCCTCCAGAGTATGCAGGTGACAATGGGGCGATGATTGCGTGGACTGGTTTACTAGCCTACAGGAGTGGGGTGAGGGTTAGCATCGAGGATAGTGTAATTAGGCAGAGGTGGAGGCTTGACGAGGTTCCAATACCTTGGCTAAGCGGTGGTTAAGGAGCCGTGTTGACGAGTATTTTATAAGCAGACCCAGTGGAACCGGGGTTATGTCCGTTGATCCACTTTACCTCAAGCTGCTTGAGAGGGCGTATAAGATAGTGGCACCCAGGGTTGAGAGGAGGGGGGAGATACCTAAGCTTAATGTTGAGGTTGAGCCCAGGAGAACCATAATAAGGAATTTTAAGGAGATAGCCGATAGGTTGAACAGGGACGTCACCCACATGGCCAGGTTCTTCATTAAGGAGTTGGCGGTGCCGGGCAATGTTGATCCAAATGGGTCACTGGTCATATACGCTGAACGTACCCCAAGAACCCTAGAGGCCGTTTACGAGAGGTACATTAGGCTTTACGTAACTTGCCCAGTCTGCGGCTCCATCGACACGTACCTAGTTAAGGAGGATAGGATTTACGTGCTCGTCTGCACTGCCTGTGGGGCCAGGACCCCCAGGAGGGCTTAGGTCTCTGCATTAAGCCTTGTTAATGACTGTACTGCTGAACGTTATTGGTTTACCGTGGGGGCATGACCTCGGCTTACCTATTTTCTCGTAAAGCTTCCTGAGGACCTCAATGGGCATGGTGGTCTCCATCTTTGACGCCAGTCTACACGCCTCATCAACGCTAAACCCAAGGCCAACTAGCCAGGTCTCAATTATCCTGTGGCTATTGTCAACGAGCTCAAGGAGCATCTTACCATCACTACTTAAGTAGACACCCTCAGGGCCCTTGCAGACTAAGCCCTTGGAAATTAGGTGGTTAACCTCCTCGTACACACTTGAGGCCGACCTACCCAACTTCCTGGATAGGGATGTTATTGATATTGGTGAATCCTCCTCATTAATGACCCTTAGGTACTCCAACTCCCTAACTGTTATATCCTCTAAATCCACCACGCACCTACTAAGGCTGAGGGTGTTTAAATTAGTTATTTTTCATAAAATTACTGAGAGTGGCACTGTGGTGTTGTTCACCGTGCCCTAATCAACTTAATGACATGCTCATACTCCTTTAAATCCGGCCTAAGGCCATAGGTCAATATGACCAAGTCCCCTTGGTTCACCAGGCCATCCTTAATGTAGGCGTTAAGCGTGTCGACCATACCTTTATCGTAATCATCATCCTTAACAACCCTAGACTCCACACCCCACAGTAACCTAAGCCTACGGGCAATGGTCTCACTGGGTGTGCCAGCCAGTATCTGGACCCTTGGCCTATACCTCGATAGCCTTATCGCCGTTAAACCGCTCTTAGTGAAGACAACTATCTTAGCGTTGATGCTGTCGGCTAGCCCGGCAATCCCCAGGGCGAACCTCATCCTATCATCAAAGGCGTTTAAGTCAACCCTAGGCCCTGGGGCGACTTGACCCTCGTAATTGCTGACTATCCTCCTAAGCCACTCAACAGCCTCAACTGGGTAATTACCCATGGTTGTTTCATCGGTGAGCAGCAGTGAGTCAACGCCCTGAAGTACACTGGTCATTACGTCAACCACCTCAGCCCTGGTTGGCACAGGGTTGTTGACCATGGATTCAAGTAGCTGCGTGGCTACCATAACCGGTTTACCACATGAATGAGCGGTTATGATTATTTTTTCCTGTATCTTAGGGACCTCCTCTAGGTTAAACACCATGCCCAAGTCACCCCTAGCCACCATTACATAGTCGGCGCTGCAGGCGATATCCCTAATCCTGTTAACTGCACTAGCCGTCTCAACCTTAACCACTATGGCTGGCGAGTACCCTATCCTCCTCAGGTAGTCTCTAACGTTCTCAATATCCTCAACACTCCTCACATGGCTTAAACCAAGGTACTCCAGGTTGTACTTAGCGGCTACGTTAATGGCCTCCTTATCCCTATCGCCAAGTATCGGCAGGGGGTAGTCCTTATTCATCACCGTTATTGACTTATGGGACTTAATGATACCGTTGGTTAGGGCCTTTAAGGAGACTTCATCGTCACGCTTGTTAACCACCTCAAGCTTAACCCTACCATCATCCATCACTATCACGTCGCCCTCATCCACAATGTTGAAGAACTCCCTAACTGGTACTGGCACGTAGCCCTTGCCCTCATTGGCTAACCTGAAGGTTAGCATGTCACCCTTGTTAAAGGCTAGGTCACTCATCTCACCAGTTCTAACCCCCGGGCCAGGTAGGTCACCTAGTATCGGTATATCTGGGTTAACCCTCCTGATTAACTCAATCCTACTCACCCAAGTACTCACGTCCCCATGTGAGAAGTTAACCCTAGCCCCATCGATAAGTTTAATTAACCTACCGGCCACCTCGGGCCTTTCCGATGAAGGGCCAATTGTGGCGACAATCTTAACCTTATTGGCCATTGCTAACCCAGCCTAAATCCCCTTTTAAAGTAAACCTAATGGTAGGCGTTAGGATACGCCTTGATCAATGGATACTACCCAAGCCCTCCACCTACCCTTAATGGATTCAACAATCCTCTTAGCGTCCTCCCTACTCTCAGCCAACGCAACCATTGAACCACCCATCCCAGCGCCACTTATCTTAGACCCAAGGGCGCCGTTTGAGTCCAGGTGCCTCTTAATTTCCTCAAGCTCAGGTATACTGACCTCGTACAGGTCCCTTAGTAGCCTATGCTGCTCATTCATTACCTCACCCAGGACCCTCCTATCCGGCTCACCCTTCCTTAACTCAGCTATTGCCCTCTTCGTGGATTCATTCATAAGTATCGTGAATTCAAGTCTCTTCCTGTGCGTATCGTCAAGGGTGCTTAAGTAGTCCTTAGTCGCATTAGCTATTAAGTCCCAGTTAACCTCTTCAAGGGGCTTACTAAGCTCACCCCAGTACTCCCTAGGCATGGACTCCCTGAGCATGCTTAAGGCCTCCCTAAGCTCCCTCTGCCTAACGGTGTGGACGCTCATGGTGCTGTGCCTAACGCCTGAATCAACAACTATGAAGTCAAGCCCCTTAACCCCCAATTCCTCAACCCTGTAGGGTGGCCTAGTTTCAAGTATTATCAAACCCCCGTATGATGAGGAGTATTGGTCAAGCCTACCACATGGTATACCCATTACGTTGTGCTCCGCCTCATATGCGAACTCCGCAATATCCCTCCTACTCAGCCCTAATCCATAGGCCTTGTTAAACCAGTTTACCACAGCCACCAGTAATGCCGCACTGCTGGCTAACCCTGAACCAATGGGTACGTCACTCCTGATGGTTAACTCGGCGCCGCCTATGTAGTAGCCGTGCATTGAAAGTACCTTTAATGCAGCCAGCACGTAGCTGCTCCATGATCCAACGCTCAACTTATCATCAACCCTCAACTCAACCTCCTCACCCATGTTGACTGAACGCACCTTAACAACGTTACCCATCCTTAACTCACCCTCAACGTAAGTCCTAAGGTCCACGGCGGCTGGGATCACAGGCAATCCCTTGTAGTCCTGGTGCGTGTTAAATAAGTCAACCCTACCTGGGGCTGATGAGACTATCATTAACAATGCATATAACTGGGCGCTTAATAAGCACTAGCACATGGTGATGGAGCTTAGGTATAACCCGTTAATAGGGGAGTGGGTAATGGTGTCCAGCGTTAGGGAGACTAGGCCATGGCAACCCAGTAACCAGTGCCCCTTTGACGAGGGTAATGAGGAGACTGGCACGGGTTGGCGCTTCCTAATACTGCCCAATAGGTTCCCAATGCTGACCCCCAACGCCCCTGAGGCACATAAGGTTGATGGTTTTAGGGCCAGGCGCTCCCTGGGCTACTGCTTCGTCATAGTGGAGACCCCTAAGCACGACCTATCCGACCTCCACGAAATACCCCTTGAGGACCTTACCCTGGTGCTGAGGGGTGTTAGGGATAAGATGAGGGAGCTTGAGGAGGTTAGCTTCATTAGGTACATCTATTTCTTCAGGAATAAGGGTAAGGAGATTGGGGTATCCTTAACGCACCCACATAGCCAAATGTATGCATTACCCTACGTACCGCTTAGGGTTAGGCTCGAGTTAAGGAACATGAGGAGATACATGAAGAGGACTGGTAAGTGCCTACTGTGCAGTGTACTTGAGGAGGAGGTTAAGCTTAGTGAAAGAGTCCTCTACGCCAATAGCGACTACTACGTCATCAAACCCTACTACTCGATGTGGCCCTACGAGGTTCACGTAATACCGAGGAGGCATGTGCAGAAGATGACCCAGTTAAGCGACGGCGAATTAACAACACTTGCCGATGCACTTAGGGTAACAACGGCAATCCTCGATAACGTACTTGTGAGGGACATGCCCTACATAATGGCACTGCACCAGGGGCCCGTTAAGAACGATGAATCATACCACATGCACGTTGAATTCTACCCAATGCTTAGGGACGCCAACAAGCTTAAGTATGCTGCTGGGGTTGAGTGGGGGCTATGGACGTTCACCTACGACTCATCACCTGAGGATAAAGCCAGGGAGCTTAAGGAGACTTGCCGCAAGGTTTCACAGTCACTTAAGCCGATGGGTAGCTGCGCTTAAAATTCGTATTAATCCCCCTCCGCACTTCCCATGGGTAATAATGGGTATGGTGTGGCATGGTGTCAGTAGTAAGAGGGAGCTTGAGATCATAATCCAGGGTATAGGTGGCTATAGTAAGCCTAAGCTTAACCTTGAGCAGTACGTAACAGACGCCGGCATGGTGGCTGATATCGTCTGGCTAGCCTACCTCAGGGGTGACGTTAATGGGAAGAGGATTATTGACCCAGTATGCGGTACAGGCAGGTTCTCAGCCGCAGCCGCACTACTTGGCTCAACCCAGGTGCTGTGCATTGATATTGATGAGGATGCGGCAAGGGATGCGTATAGGTATCTTGGTGAACTGAACCTATTGGGTTTAGTTGACATAGTGGTCATGGACTTCACAATGCCGGCCCTAGCCAGGGCAATGGACACGGTGTTTCAAAACCCACCCTTTGGAATATGGGGCCCCAGGGGTATTGACACTAAGATACTGCTTAATTCACTAAGCCTATCTAAAGTTACGTACAGCGTGCATAAGGCCGGCACCGAGAACCACATCATCAACGTGGCCAAGGTGTGTGGTTGTAATGTTGAGGTTATGCTTGGATTTAAATTAACAATACCATTCACCTATAGGCACCACAGGAAACCCAGGAGGACGGTGGAGGTCTACGTGGTAAGGATACAAACCCCCCAACCACGCTTGCCATGATGAAAAAGCCTAGTATCATATGAAAAGGTGGAGATTAGGCTCCTCATCCTGTAGACTCCTTAAGAGACTCTATGTAGGAGTCACATGCCTTCCTATATTGGCAGAATGAACAGGCTGGGGGATTCTCACCGACAAGTCTTCTCCTCAAGAAGGTGCAGTTTTTGACGTAGTACGTTGGGAAGCACTTCTTGCAAATAACAACACTACCTCTAATATAGGCAACTTCACTAAAAGGTACCTCAGATCCGCAAAGACTACATTTAAACAACCTCATACCTCACTGTCCCTCAGCAGGCGGCGGTTTTATGGCTTTCCCACTGTCTGCTTCCCAGCGGTCTCCCCGAGCCCCCTCACCGCAGCGGCTCCCCACCCGTCGCCGGGGGTCCCTAACCCCACGGATCTCGGAAACAAGATAACCAAGCAACTTGGAAATAATCCCCTTAATAAACCCTCACTCAATGCGATCTTAGCATTACCACTGGACGATCCATGGCTACCGATGGTTTCATAGGACCCAGTTGTGAAACTTACCTCACAGACACTGACCTACTGCAAACTAGACTGGGCTAAGCTTATAAATGATACTATGAGTATTAATATAATTATGATAATTCAGTAGTTATCAACAATTTAAATCAATACCTAGATTATTAATACTTGAATTTTCATAGTGATAATGAATTTGTCGTTAAAAATTATTTCACTATATAAATGAAATATTACATATATAAGTATAATAATAGATGTAGTTGAATATTTAAATTTCATTTATGACTGACTTAGGTTGCTTTTAACTAAAGTAAAGTATAAAAGACTGCTTGAAAGCCATCAAATGATTACTATGAGTAAATCTATCTCCTGGAGTTCGTTATGGAAGAAGGAGGATTGGTGGGCACTCTGGATAGGGCTCTTAATATTCTTCCTGTCATTACCAGGCTACTACGGTGTTTACCTACTTGGCTGGGTTCCAAATGTTAATGCCCCATGGATGGACCCATTGAAGAGCGTGGTGGTTGTTGGGCAGTCAACCATGACAAAGGCATATGTGGGACTTAATCCAATACTAAGTATAGTATTCTTCTATCTATTCCTCTTAGCTATATTGACCGCCGCAGCTAAGGCTATGGGGCATAGCGTCAGAAGGTTTGTAGCTGGCTTTACAATAATGTTCATACTAACCTTCGGCTTCTGGTGGTTGTTCGGCTATGCTTACTTTAATGCAACCCCTAACCAATACGCGAAGTTGCACATCACCTGGTCAATACCTGTGGGTAAGGATGGCATATTAATATACCTCTTAATAATTGGTCTCTTAATATCCAATTTAGTATTCTATAAGAAACTACCTACTGTACTGGAGACTGGTGCAAGGACTGAGTGGTACATAAAGACAGCCATAGTGCTACTCGGTGCACTAGTGGGCGCCACATCGCTTAGTTACATGTCACTGGCGGTAACGCTCGTGGAGAGGTCCTTAATAGCCATAGTGGCCGCCTATTTAATATACTGGCCCATTTCCTACTTAGTATCGCGTAGACTATTCAAGCTTGACACAAAGTGGGCAGTAACACTGGCGTCGGGTGTCAGTATATGTGGTGTATCTGCCGCAATAGCCACGGCCGCGGCAATAGGTGCCCCAAGTATAATCCCAGCAACCGTATCATCTATAATTGTGCTATTCGCTGCAGTGGAACTAGTCATACTACCATTCATAGCCGCCACAATCCTAAAGTGGGCACCATACGCCGCGGGCGCCTGGATGGGGCTTGCCGTTAAGACTGATGGCGCAGCTGCCGCGAGCGGTGCGTTAGCTGATGCCTTAATTAGTGCTCAGCCTGGGCTTGCCGCCTATAAGACCTGGGTCATGAGCACAGCTGTTATGAATAAGGTGTTCATTGATATATGGATCGGCCTGTGGGCGTTCATACTAGCTGTGATTTGGGTTACGAGGGTTGAGAGGAAGCCTGGTGAGAAAGTCCCAGCAATACAAATATGGTTCAGGTTCCCCAAATTCGTCCTCGGTTACATAGGGACCTGGCTAATACTCTGGGGTATTGGCTTCAGTGTTGGTACAGTAACAGCGGCTAAGTTCATGACAGGCGGTGTAACGCCCCAGACTGAGTTATTTAGATACTTCTTCTTCGCACTAACATTCATGTCCATAGGTTTAACAACCAGGTTCAGGACATTTAGGGAGATAGGGGCTGGGCGCATGATTGTGGCCTACGTGGTGTCCCTGACTATAATAATACTAATAGCCCTAGGCTTATCCATAGCCCTCTTCGCAGGTCTACCACCACCGAAGTAGGGGAGGTATGCGTGTCCATTTCAGTTAAAAAACATGATTCTTCACTCCCAAGAATCCTGCAGGTGGAAATCTCAAGTTCATGTAATGCAAACTGCGTTTACTGCCCAAGGACGATACTTAGGGATAGGTGGACATCCACATTTATGAACCCTAAGTTGTTTCATAAAATAATTAAGGAAGCCCTCGAGGTCAGGACTATAGAGTACATGCACCTGCAGGGGTGGGGTGAACCAATGCTTCACCCAAACTTCATGGACCTGGTTAATGAGATCTCTGGTAAGGTGAACTTCGGCTTTACAACCAATGCAACCCTACTGCATAGGGACCATGCGGAGAAACTACTCAGTAGGGGCATCAGCGTGATAGCGATTTCATTTGCAGGGGCCCACGCGGCAACTCATGACTTAATAAGAAGGGGCTGCGATTTTAATAAAATCATAAGGAACGTTAAGGATTTAATAGCTGTGAAAAGGAGTGTGGGTAGTGATGTTAGGGTCATTGCAAGTTTCATAATGCTTCCCATGAATATTCATGAACTTCCAGAGTTCATGGAACTCTGCAGCGGGCTAGGTATTGAGGAAGTTACCTTAGATAACCTATCCTATGTACTTAGCAGGAACATGATTACATGGAGGGCTTTCAGCGACCCTTACGAGGAGGAGTCAAAGCATGTTAAACGCATAGTGGACATGGCCATGAGGAGGGCTAAGGAGCTTGGCATTAAGGCCTTCAGCTACTCATTAACATGCTGGGAATTGATAGAATGCCCAGAGAAGCCAACAGAGACCGTATTCATAAATGTGAATGGTGAGGTGTCGCCATGCGTCTTCCTGAACCTCCCAGTTAATGGCCATGAAATACCCAGGTGCTTCATGGGCAGGTGCTTTAAGTTAGGTAAAGTAAGCTTCGGTAACATTAATGATAAGCATTTGATTGATGTATGGCTAAGTAAGGATTACATAGACTTCAGGGTTAAGTTCAGTAGAAGGAGCCTACTAGAGGGTGAGCTAATGAACCTTGTGGAGGATTACGCATTCGAATATTTACCGCCACAGCAGTGTATTTCATGCTATAGGCTATATGGTGTGTAATGCACCTGTAATGTGCATCTACAAGTGTAAGGCTACATCACGAGGACTACCTACCACTTAACTTCTCACCATTCATCCCTTTCACCATTTCACGGCTCAAGTGAAATAATTAATTTTAATAATTAACATGAGGGCTACGCATGAACCTACCCCCAGTAAGTAAAGTGAACGTGGCGGCAGCCCTAGGTAGCGCTAAGACTGTTAGGGTGATTAACCATGATTACGCAGCTTCTTAAGTTTTCATCCTACATCACCCTGTTAATATTCATCGCCGGTATTTCATATAGGTGGTGGAGGTGGTCAACAATGCCCATACACCTTAGATGGGAACTTTACCCTGTCCCCCATGAAGCAGGTAAGGCTGAGTATGGCGGTGGTTACCTGGAGGAGGCTTCTTGGTGGAGTAGGGGGCGTAAAGTCTCCACTATTGGTGAACTTAAGGAGCTGCTTAAGGAGATGCTCTTCATAAAGAGGATTTATAACAACAATAGGAGGCTATGGGCATTATCGTACTCATTCCACTTAGGCATATACCTAATACTAGTGTGGTTCCTACTAATACTCCTGGGAGCCGTAACAATCGCCTACATGCATGTACCAATACCATCAAGCAGCCCCTGGGCAACCTTCCTCCTATACGCTACCTTAATTATTGGCGGTACTGGTGACGTATTAGGGATAATAGGGGGTGTTGGTTTACTTACCAGGAGGCTCATTAACCCTGTGCTGAGGGATTACACAACATGGCCCGATTACCTTAACCTCATCCTTGTATTGTTACCGTTAATCAGTGGAATGGTTGCATGGACCTATGACCCATACTTCAACCTGGCGAGGGAATTCATGGTAAGCCTGGTAAGCGCATCAACAGTGCCGTACTTACCTCCAGCGGTAATAGTTAACGTCGTGTTTACCCAGGTGCTTATAGCTTATATACCGTTCACGAAAATAACACACTTCATAGGTAAGTACTTCACGTACCATAAGGTTCTTTGGGATGATGAACCCAATTTAGGTCAACTTGATGATGAAATAGGGGATTTAACAGCGTTGAGGCTACCGTGGAATGCAACACACATTAAACATGGTGAATCATGGGAAGGCAACGTAATGGGTGGTTCCTGATGAGGAAGGGGGATATTGTGAGGATTAGGGATATGGGTAAGCCTAGTGATCAGCTAATTAAGTTAACCATTAACGACCTAATGCCACTTCCACCACCCTACGATAAACCAGGTATGGAACCACCAATGACGGGGCCTAAATCGGATTGGGTGAAGAGCTACGTCACGGAGCTGGATGGTTACGTGGCCATTGACGTTCCATGGAAGCCGAGGAATAGGGATGAGGAGGAGCAGTTGGTTAAAAGGTTCCTTGAGGGTTTAAGAAAATTGACCTCAAAGGAGGGTAACTGGACGTTCCTACAACCCCTACTACTCTCACTAGACTACTGCGCAAAGTGCCAAAACTGCGCAGAGGCATGTCCCATATACATGGCGAGTGGGAGGAAGGATATATACAGGCCAACGTATAGAGCTGAGGTATTGAGGAGGATTTACAACAAGTACATAGCCAAAAAGCCGGGCCCCGGTATTGAGTTAAACGCATACACTATACTCAGGCTTGGTGAATTAGCCTACAGGTGCACCTTATGCAGAAGATGTGTCCAAGTCTGCCCACTCGGCATTGACAATGGCTTAATAGCCCATGAGATAAGGAAACTGTTCAGCGAGGAACTTGGCATAGCACCCACCGCCATACATGAGAAGGGTACTGTGCTTCAACTTAAGTCGGGTTCATCAACGGGTATGAGCCCCAAGGCCTTCATGAACATGGTTAAGTTCATGGAGGACTTGATTTACGAGAAACTCGGCAGGAGAATTAAGATACCTGTTGATGAGAAGGGTGCGGACATACTGCTCATACACAACGCCGGGGAGTACATTTCATGGCCTGAGAACCCAGCTGCCTACGCAATAATATTTGAGGAGGCTGGGTTAAGCTGGACCCTTAGCAGTGAACTACTCGGCTATGATGCCGTTAACTATGGGGTGTGGTATGATGATGTTCAGTTATCCAGGATAGTCATGAGGCATGTTGAGGTTGCTAGGAAGCTTGAGGTTAAAAGGATAGTTATCGGTGAATGCGGCCACGCAACCAAGGCCCTGCTTGTTGTTGCAGATAGGCTACTTAAGGGTGGTGATAGGGTGCCTAGGGAGAGTGTCCTACCGATACTGAGGGATATTGTTAAAAGTGGTAAGCTTAATCTCGACCCATCCAGGAATAACTTCCCGGTTACGCTACATGACCCATGCAACATAGTTAGGCTGGCAGGCATAGTGGAGCCCCAGAGGGAGGTTCTCAGGGCCGTAGCGCCGTTGTTTAGGGAGATGGAGCCACATGGGGTTTATAATTACTGCTGCGGTGGTGGTAGTGGCTTCGCAATAATGACCTCCCTTAACTTCCCTGAGTGGAGGATTAAGGTTGCATCCAGGATGAAGCTTAAGCAGATACTCGAAGCCTTCAAAGACACCATGGACCCCAAGATACCTAAGTACGTCTGCGCCCCCTGCTCAAACTGCAAGGGTGAGTTAAGGGACCTATTAACCCACTACAGGGCCACTGAACTATACAACATTCACTACGGGGGCTTGGCTGAATTAGTAGTTAACGCTATGGTGGATTTGAAGGAGCCCTACATAGATTTTACACTTCAGTGAAAAGTTAACAATCAAGCTGATTAACGTCAACCTACTGCTCATAAACTGTAACCTTCCTTACCCACGGCTCAACCCCAAGGGAGTTGAGTAACCTTACCAAGTCCTTACCGCTTAACTTTAGCGATAACTCAGGAGTCTGTGAACCATACCTGTACACGTGAACTATACCACTCTTAGAGTAGACGTTAATGACCCACACCTGGGCGGCTGGTATAACCGTTGCCTGCCACTCAACCTTAGGCCTACTTAACCTCACCGCAATTAGGATAATTATCGATGCGGCGAAGCCACCTATTAGTATGTAGTAAGGCTGATAGGGGTAACGTACCGCCGTATTTTGATACATTAATATGGAGTAGGCTATTGAACCGATTACGAGAACCACACCAGCCACAATACCAGGTATGAATATACCCCTATACCACCTGTACACGTTGGTTATATCCCTGTAGGCAACGCTGGACTCCGTGAAAGCAACTAGTAGCCTCCTACCACCGGTATCGTAGGTTTCAATTATCACAACTAGGTTCTAAACCCCACACTCTTAAAGCATTAATTCAATAGAAGACATGTTTACAGTAATGAGCAGTGAAGTCAGTAAACCTACCCATTCTTAGAGTTTGTTAACCGCTCACCACCCTCTAAGGTAAGGAAAACTGCTCCTAGGGGTAGTTTCGGTTTTTCATGATTATTCGTAGGGTTTGTTACCATTGGTGATAAAGCGATGGGGTTATTAACCCATCTCCAACACCCCTAACCGTACCCCTGGGTTTCCGAGGTCCGCAGTGGCTGGGAGCCGCGGGTGACCGTTGGGGAGCCACTACGGTGAGGGGGCTCGGGGCGACCGTCGAGAAGGAGATGGTGGAGGTTTAACACCTCCGCCGCCTCCAGAGAGACGGCTTCCTATTGGTTTAAAGCCCTCACCAGGTTAGTATATGCTTAGGACATTACCATCGGCATCGTGGCGAATGCGAGTCCGCTAGGCATTAGTCTCACCCACATCCAACACCAAAGGTATCAAGTGGCATTGATAGTTTGCCGCCTCGAAGTTCACTTACCTTAAAAGGTAAAATCACTGAAGTTATGTAGGTTATGGTGTTAATAACGTGACCTTATTCAAACCATTAACTTTATCCACGCGTACAATGCCCATATCCCTAAGCTTCATGACGTGGCGCCAGAGGGTTGTCTTAGGTAGGTTAGTCAACTGCTGCAGTTGTGACTGGTACAGTGAGCCACCGTACTGTCTAAGGGTCGCTATTATCAACTTATCTACATCATCGAGGTTACGTCCTTCAACAGCCTCAATGGCCCTACGCCTACTCAACATAACTACCACAGACACTATCACTATCAAGGCTACGGCCACTGTAATGTAGAGTGGTGAGACCGAGTTACTAACAGGCGGCGGCCTAGTGGCTGAGGTTGAAGTTGAAGTGGTGCTGGGTGCCGTTGACGTAACTGTTGATGTTGACTGTGGGCTAGTGGTGGTTATGGATGAAGTCGTAGATGAAGTCACCACTGCCGTTTGCGTTACTGTACTGGTTGGGCTACTGGTAATGCTGCTGGTGGTGCTGGTGCTTGTGGATGTAGTAGTCATGGTAGTGGTCGTGGTGGATGCCGTAGTTGTGGGTGTGGTTGTCGTCGTTGAGGTTAACAGGCCTTTGGGTACGTAGGCGTACTGTATCGTGTAGCGTCCAGGTGGAAGCGTAACCACCAACGTTGACCCATTAATGATCCTGTAGCTAACTATGCTTAAGGGTAGGTTAAATGGTATTACGTACGGTGGGAAGACTATGGTCACGTTGGTAGTGGAGCTTACGTTAAAGGAGTAGAGGAGTACCTTACCGTTAAACGTGTAGTTGCCGTAATACATAATTGACACGTAGCCACCGCCAAAGGCGAAGATAACCAGTGTATCGTTTGGATATAGGCTAACGGGTATAGGGGCGCCTGTTGAGTCATTAACAGCCTCTATAGTGTCGGGAATGGGCACAACAGGAAGGCTAACATTAATCACCGTTGTATTTAATGGAAAGTAGACTGTGTAATTAATGAAAGGTAATCCACCAGCCTTAAACAATATAAGCAATACCAGGTCTATCATCAGAACCAAGATCAAGTCGCCATTTAATAAATTTTCCCAAACCCACTCACACGAATTTAACACTTACATAATTAATAATTTTTATTTTCAAAAGTATTTAATTAATGTTTACAGAAAAATTCTATACATGAAAGGGTAAATATTTGCAATTTTATTAGTTATGAAGCAGCACCATTAGGTATCCTAGAAGCGGCAATTATGATATTGCATATCGAAAAGTAGCGTCTTCACTCATAACTATAATTCATAAAAACCGCGTGTGATATAGACGAGACCGTAAGCTTAAGGTTAAGGGGTTGAAGAATGGTCTTAACATTGCCCCGTCTTAGCTAGCTTCACCAGATTGTTTAGGAATTCGTTAAGTTTACCATCAATGTAATTCCTA
Source organism: Caldivirga sp. MU80 (assembly GCF_001663375.1). Classification (GTDB taxonomy): domain Archaea; phylum Thermoproteota; class Thermoprotei; order Thermoproteales; family Thermocladiaceae; genus Caldivirga. The sequence continues at coordinate 12,893 of NZ_LCTF01000002.1, read as the reverse complement.
ATTATCCTCTCCCCAACCGCCGCCAATAGCCCAGTTAACTTGACGTCAGCGTCGTAGGTGACCCCTGATTCACCTATAATGGCGGTTATCGACGCATCCATGACTGCCCCAGGGCCCTTAGAGTTGAGTGTCATGGTTACCTTACCCGTGTCTCTATCTATGCTGGTTATCTTAACCCTCGAATTGAAGGTACCCCTCACGGGTCCCATTTGAACCATTATCTTAAACTCAAATTCCTGGGGGCCAATCTGCCTAATATCGCTTGTATCCGGGACACACTTGACCAGTGTCAAGGTGTTACCCTCTATCAGCTGCCATAGGTTACCTAGATTGACCTCACCTCCCCAAGCCTTCTGTCCACTAAGCTTCATGCCTGACCCCTATGTACTGTGGTTAAATTTCTTTCTCACCTAGTTAAGTCACCGTTAACCGAGGTTTAATGCAGCAGCCGTCACCATGCTTAAAGTAACTTTTAAGTAACAGTTATAAATAAGCCGGCTGAGACTTAATGGTGGCTGAGGACGAGGAACATTCAGAGGATGAAGAGGAGGGGGAGGGTGGTGAATTAGACATTAGGGAGGTTGCCAAGAAGGCGCCTGAGTGGAGTGCAGGAGTAATAGTGTATAATAATTCGGCTTACCCAATAGCTAAGTCCAAGTATGCTGAGGGTGAGTTCTACTTCTCAACAAGCTGGAGGGCGGTTAAGAAGGGTATTAGGGGGGAGCTCGTCGTGCTTAAGGATGGTTCAACACACAAGTACAGGGTTAAGAGGAAGGGGGATAAGTACATTCAGGTAGTGCTACTATAAGCTAGGGTTGTATAGGGAATGTGTTAAAAAATAATCGATGTGGAGTTTAGGCTACATTATGCTGGGTGTTATTGATACCACGTTTAATGGGGTTAAACCAGTTAACAGGTTTATAACGGGTTGTCTCACTCCGTTGGCTAAATGTGAATTAACCGTGAACCTTCATGTGCAGCTGCACGTTGCAGTCCACGGATTAAATATTATTTAGAACACAGGCAACCCCCAGAGTGATAGGTATGTCAACAGTGACTGGGCCTGAATTGGCCAAGTACCAGAGGGTAGTTGTGGATATGGATACGTGCATCGGTTGCGGCGCATGCATAAGTGTATGCCCCTACAATGCCCTTGAACTTAATGAGAACGGTAAGGCCAGGTTAATATGGGACTTCTGTAAGGATGACTTCGAGTGCATACCAGTCTGCCCAGTGAACTGCATATGGAAGAGTGGTGATGCCCCAGCCGAATCTAAGGCTAAGAATGACTGGTATAGGATAACTAGGCAATTAACCCCTGAGGAGCAGAAGATATTTGAGGAGTGGAGGAAGAAGTACGGCATAACCGGCAATCCAGTCACCGCATAAGGCACTTTTACTCAGCCTTAAAATAATTCAATAGTTTTTAATTTAACCCGATGTTAAATGAACGAAAGGTTAATTAGCACCAACCCTCGAGAATAATGATGTCAACTGAGGTTAAGGGTAAGGAACTCATAGTTAGTAAGATTAGGGATGGAATAGTCATAGACCACATACCCGTTGGGAGGGCCTTAATGGTGCTTAGGGTTCTTAGGTTAAGGGGCGGTGAGGGAAGGATTGCACTTGTCATGAATGTTGAGAGCCGTAGGCTAGGTAGGAAGGACATAGTTAAGATTGAGGGTAAGGAGCTGGGTGATGATGAACTCAACTTAATATCCCTAATAGCCCCAACAGCCACCATAAACGTGATTAAGGATTACGCAGTGATTAAGAAGTTCCAGGTTAAGCTACCTGACGCAGTTAAGGGTGTTGTTAAGTGCAGAAACCCCAGGTGCATAACCAATCAGCCCAGGGAGGACGCCGTGGCCACGTTTAAGGTTATCCGCAGTGATCAACCACTCCTGCAGTGCCTATACTGCGGAACATACTTAACCATAGATGACATCAACGCGCAATTGGCAGGTGAAAGGTAAATGACTGAACTGGTCAGGCTCCTGGTTAAGTATGGCGTGGTTAAGTTTGGGGAATTCACACTGGCCAGTGGGAGGAAGAGTAATTATTACGTGGATATGAGGATGGCCATATCCATACCAGAGGTCTACGGGCCAATAATCGAGGAGATGGCTAGGAGGGTAAGCGGCCCCATTGACCTGATAGCGGGTATTGAGAGTGGTAGCATACCCTGGGCCTCCATGCTAGCCTACAGGCTGGGTAAGGGGGTTATATACGTTAGGAAGGCGGAGAAGAGCCATGGCACGGGTAAGAGGGTTGAGGGATACTTTAAGGGTGGAGAAGGTGTGCTCCTCATAGATGATGTAGTGACCACGGGTGGCACAATAATGGACTCGATAAAGGTGCTTGAGGGCAGTGGGTTAAGGGTGCTTGAGGTTGGTGTAATAGTGGATAGGCTTGAGGGTGGGCTTGAAGCCATTAGGAGGGCTGGGTATAGGGCTTGGTCAATATTGACGATTAAGGACCTGTTCAGCGCAATGGGGACTAATAATGCTGCTTAACCAGCCCCTAGCCTACCTACCACCAGACCTAACCCACGATGCATCCAACCTAATCCTAAGGACATACCCAGTTAGAGCTGCGATGAGGGTTTTAACTAAGTTAATGGGTAACCTCCCCTATAGGCCTAGGCTGGTTAATAGGGTTCTCGACTCTCCAGTGGGTATTGGGGCTGGCGTTGATAAGGATGGCCTACTGGTAGGCCTAATGGCCAACCTACCCGTAGGCTTCCACACCATCGGCTCAGTAACCCTTAGGCCAAGGCGGGGTAACCCAAGGCCGAGGATGAGGAGGTACCCTGGGTTAAAGGCCATGGTGAACGCCATGGGGCTTCCGTCAAGGGGGTTCTGGTTCATAAGGGAGGTGCTTAATGGCGAGTGCCCAAGGTGGCCCAGGGGTAAGCTACTGGGCATTAGCCTAGCGGGCTTTAGCGAAGTAGAGTTTAAAATAATGCTTGATTCACTAACCCCCTACCTAGGCTGCGTGGACTTCATAGAGATTAACGTGAGTAGCCCAACATACGGCGGATCATGGGTCGAACCCCAGAGACTCAGTAACCTGCTAAGATTACTTAAGAGACACGATAAGGTGGTGGTTAAGGTACCCCTACTGCCCAACGTTAATGATGAGGTTAAGGTGCTTAAAACCATAATCAACCATAACCCCCTTGGCCTAACAATAGCAAACACCATAATGGTAAAGTCAGACTTACCTGTGGGCTACGGTGGGGTAAGTGGGGCGCCACTGCTTAAAATAGTTACCAGGCTCATTAAATTAACCAGAGGCATGGGGTATGGCGGGTTGATCATAGGCCTAGGTGGATTCATGAGCGGAGGTGATGTCTTAAGGGGCCTAGAGGCAGGGGCTGACCTGGTGGGCATGGTGACCGCCTTCGCCATGGAGGGGCCGTTATCCGTCTACAGGGTGGTTAATGAACTTAGGAAACTAATTACACAAAGACAACTAAACACGTTGAATAACCCTAGGAGGGATTCCTGGCAATTGTTCCCAATACCTGACCCGGGAGGTAAACTTAGTTAGGGGGATTAAGGGAAATGCGGAGAAGGGCCATTTGCCTGGTGCCCCGGCCGGGATTTGAACCCGGGTCACGGGCTCGAAAGGCCCACCTTAGCCGGCGCCGACCACCAGTAACCTACGTCTAGCCTAGTTTTTAAGCGTTATTGGTTGTCATTGAATCAGTTAGGTTTAATAATCCCTGTATTCAATTGATTTAATGATGAGGAGGGAGAGGATTAATCTGCAGTTGGATGCCGTATTCTACATAAATGCCGTTAGGGGCATTTACTCGCTGTCGTTTAAGCAATTGGCTAGTATGCTTAAGATACCTGAATCCACACTATGCCGCTACGCCAACATGGAGGTTTTACCATCAGCCAAGGCTGCGGCTGATATAGTCAAGGCGCTTAGGCCCATGGCAGACATTAGGAATGTCGTTTCAAGGCTGATTAAGGTTAACAGCAATTACATAGACCTAAGTTCAATAGTCCTAAACCCCACGGTGCTTAAACTCTACGAGAGGCACATACTTGAGGTCTTCTCGGGGTTAAGGGTAACCAGGGTTCTAACAGCCGCCGTAGACGGCATTCCACTGGCCATGGCGGCTTCATACGCCTTAAACGCTGGTTTAACCATAGCTAAGCAGTACATGGATGCAGGCTTTGAGCAGCACTACGAGGCCGCATACATGGCTGACTCACCCCCCAGGAAGGTTAGCCTATACATACCTAGACTACTCTTGACTAAGGAGGACTCGGTGATAATAGTGGATGACATAGTGAGGTCAGGTAGGACTGTGGATGCCCTCCTTAGCATAATAAGGCAGGCTGGGGCAAGCCTAGTGGGTGTATCAATACTGGTGGCTGCAAGTAGGGACGTGGTTAAGACTGTTAAGAACAGGATTAATGGGGCAACCCTCGACGTGATATACACAATTGAGTAGTACTCAGCGTTAAATGCAATACTTATTAAGCAGCCGCAATGCCTAGTTATTATGGCAATAAACACGGTGGTGATAATTAACGAGGCATTTAAGCTGTTCGTCTACGCCTACAATGGGTTAGTTAACCTACTTCAATACATACTGCAGGAAACGGTGTTTAAAGCCAACCCAACTCTAGCAAACACCTACGGCAATGCCATAGCTCTGTTGGTATCATTAACGGCTATATACCTGTTGCTGGTGTTTGTGTCTGCTTTTAAGAAGGTTCTCGGGGTTTTAATAGCAATAGGCTGGGTTCTGCTTATAGTTGCTATTATACTGAACATTCATTAGGGTTGTTTAAAGCAGTATCCTGCCAACCTCATATACGCTTTGGTTAACCTCCCTGAAGGGGCCTATTATCGAATCCCTGTTTATAAGCACGTGGTCGCTGATGTAGCTACCATCACCCACAACAACCCCCTTCTCAATCCTAGCCCACCTACCCACGAAAACATCGGAGCCAAGCACCGCGAGGTCAACGTAAGCCCCCCTCTCAACCGTGGTGTTGTCCATTATAACCGAGTACTTAATCCTACTATGGGCGCCAATCTTGGAATTAGGCAGGATAACCACGTAAGGCCCCACCTCAGCCCCAGGCCCTATTGAAACACCCTCACCTATGAAGACGGGTGGCTTTATTGAAACATCGTTACCATTGGGCATGGGGCAGTCCCTACAGTACTCGTCAAGGGCCCTGAAATTAGCGTCCAGGTATGATGACACAGTCCCTATGTCATACCAATACCCCTTTAAGGCATACCCATAGGCCCCACGGTCCTTAATTATCCTGGGTAAGACGTCCAGGGCTAACTTACCGAATTCGCCAGGCTTTGGAAAGTACCTAAGTGCCTCCTTACTGAACACGTATATGCCGGCGTTTATCAGGTTTGATGGTGCGCTACCTGGTTCAGGCTTCTCAACGAAACCAGTCACGAGGTTATCCTTACCCAGCGTGACCACGCCGTACTGCGATACGTCGCTGACCTGGGTTAGGCATATTGTGGCTAAGGCGCCCTTGCTAACATGCTCATTAATAACCTCCTCCAGGTTAACCCTGGTGAATATGTCACCATTGAAGACCACTATGATGTCGTCAAGCTTATAATTACTGGCTATGTACGAGACCGGGCCACCGTCACCTAGGGGCTTATCCTCCCTAACAACGTTAATAATACCCATTAATGAAGCCCACCTATGGTTAATGTGCTTCTCAATGAGCTCACTCATGTATCTAACGGACAGGAAGATGCTGCTTGGTTTAATAGCTGTGACGGAGTCCAGGATCCAATCTATCACAGCCTTATTCAGTATGGGGAGTAGGGGCTTAGGCTTGGTGAAGGTAAGTGGCCTAAGCCTAGTGGCATACCCCCCAGCCAGTATTATCACGCTAACCATACTTAAATAGCGAATTCTGATTAATAAACATTTAATAACGCAGAATATGGTTAAGCATGGGACTCAGGTAAATGATTATTTAAACCCCCTACTAAACCCACAACTGGGTATGGGGTTAGCTGAGGAGTGCCTATGGGACCTTGAGTGCATTAGGAGCAGGATCATAAAGGATGTTAGGCAGCTACCAGCCAGTAAAGGCACACTGCTTAGGCACCTAAACGAGCTACCTGAAAACCTGCTTAGAGATATTGGCAAGGGGCTTAGTGAACACGATGCCGAATTGCTGCTCAGCATTAAACCAAGTGGCAAGGTTATAGCGTTGATAGCCGGCATAGACCCGGTTAACGTGAATAGCATTGGGTTGGCCATCAGGTTGAGTGAACTAATGATGGAGCATGGGGAGTTGGGGAGGGCCGTGGAGCTGCTTAGAAGTAAGGTTAACGTGGCTGTGGGCGAGGATTCGCTAAGGCTTAAAGCCCTAATTGAGCTTGGTGAGGGTTTAATTGACATTAAGTCGTCTGAACTTGAGCATGAGAGGGGTAACCATGAGGCTGAGTATAGGTTAATCGAGGATGCCATGATGCACCTCTCGGCCGCATATAACCACTACAGTGAGTTAAGGGAACTTGACGATGCCGTTAACGTTAGGCTGCTCGGCTTAATGGAACTGGCCAGGTATCACCTAACCCACGGCAACCTGGATGAGGCTAGGTCAACCTACCTGCAATGCGCCTCAGCGGCTAGGTGGGTTGATGGGTATTTAACCGAAGTCACTAGGTGCGCCGCAATGGCTAGGTTGATTGAGGCCATTGAGGATGGGGAACAGGATTACTACGAGGAGGCTGGGGACATGCTACTTAACGTCGCTCAGGAAATACCAGAAGCCGCGGAGGAAGCTGAGGTGGCCTACGGCTCTGCACTTCAACTAGCCAACAATGATGATGATAAAGGTAGGTTATTCACGAAGTACCTAACGGCACTAGTTCTCCACGTTGACTGGTTGGTGACGCAGAGGTACGGTGACCTTAATGGCTTAGTGAACGCCCTCAGGAGCCTTGGTTTAGGAGGCGTGGCCAGTGAACTAGGCGTCGATGAGGGGCGGGTTAAACTGTACCTAAACGTCAAGGCCCTGGCTAGGACGGGTGGGCTTGATGGTGTTAAGGTTGCCGCCGCCCTAGCTGCAATGGGGCTTGACCTATCCCTAGAACCGAGCGAACTTGTGAGGAGACTAAGTGAGATGGGGGTTAGGGTTAACGAGGATGTGGTTAAGGGGGCTAGGGAACTGTTGAGAAGCTGGTTAACTGGTTAATGCCCCTTACCCTTCTCGTAAACCACAACCCCATTAATCCCCCTCACCAGCAGTACCCTGTGGTAGGGTATGAATGATTCACCCCCTCCAAGTCTTATGATTACGCCATCCCTGCTAGCTCTAATTAAACCCCTAAGGGGTATGACCTTAACGTTGCCGGGCTCCCCCCTGGACACTATGACTACCTCGTACTCATCCCTTGCATTGGTCCAGATTATCCTGTTGAAGACATCCCTGAGCCTATTTCTACCCACTTACTAATGCTCTGGCTCCTAGGCTTTAAACGTGCCGCAGAGGTTAATGACCCCCTTCCCCGGGTTAGTTTTTGCTTTGGGTTTGGTTGTTGCTCCGTCTATTGTGGGGTTAATGAATACCCTGCCTAGCGTTGATTTAAAACCCCATTACTACGAACCACACAGTAGAACAACCCGCCATAAAAGGCAAGACTTGCCATTCATTTTTGTTGCTTGGATAATGTAGGCTAGGTTCGCCTTCTCAGGGATTCCTCAAGTCTCTCCAGGGCTAGGGCCTGGGTTAGGCTGAGTGAAACCTCGTCGTTAATACTGGACACTAGCCTATACGCATCCCTCAGGCTATACCCCTTATACATCAGGTAACCTATTATGACCGTGGGTGACCTACCGACACCAGCATTGCAGTGGACTAGGACGGGCTCACCTCCATTAACCCTATCGCTGATCCACCTTAAAATGGCCATGAAAACGTCGCTGGGTGGGGGTTCGCCATCAGTGGTGGGTGCGTGCAGGAACCTGATGTTGAACCTCCTTAACGCATCAACGTAATCGCTGAGGGGGAACCCCAATTCATCGAACTCGAAATCCTCCATCAACGACACCACCGCCTTAACCCCCATCCTAGCCCAGTTCTCAACATCCTTAACACCCCTCGGTGCGCAGGAGCCAGCCAACTCACCCTTAACAACCCAGTAGGGGCACTTCATTGCACCAACCCATGTGTAGTTATTTATTTCACTTTCCCATAAGCTTCTAGTTACCTTAAGTGGTGACTACCTTGCTTAAGTTGTGTGGGTTATCCACGTCAACGCCCCTCGCCACCCCGAGTTCGTAGGCCAGTAGTTGGATGACCGATGGGTAAACCAGTGGCACCATTAGCCTATTACCAACCCTCTCAACGTATATTACCTGGTCACCCGTAACCTCCCTACCTCTCTGCGTTATGACTACCGTGTACCCTCCCCTTGACCACACCTCGGAGATTACGTTAACGATCTCCTCGTCTATGTCGTTGCCGGGCATTATGGCTATTGTTGGGAATTCCCTCGAAACCAGGGTTATTGGGCCGTGTTTAAACTCCCTGAAGCTGAATGCTTCCGAGTGGATTTGAGCAGCCTCCTTAAGCTTTAGGGCGGTCTCCATGGCTATGGGTAAACCAACAGGGCCTCCTGATATGACGTATGCATTGCCGTGGCTGGAAAGTGACTTGGCAACTTTCCTGATGTCATCCCTAACCTTATCCAATTGGTTTATTAACACGCCTATGGTCTTATTGACAAGCTCCCTAGCCTCGGCTACATTACCCTTAACCGCGTAGGCCAGTTGAAGCATCATAACCACGGAGGCCACGAAGGACTTGGTGGCTGGCACAGCTAACTCAGGCCCTGCACCCATTGGTAGGTAGACGTTTGACTCCCTCATTAATGCTGAGCCAAGCCTATTAACAATGCCTAGTATTATAGCCCCCTTCCTCTTAGCCCACCTAATAGCCCTAATGACGTCCGTTGACTCACCCGATTGGCTAACGGCTATTATCAACGTACCTGGTTCAATATACCTAGCCCCAATGTAGGGGAATTCACCGGCTGGAACCGCATCAGCCCTAACCCCAGCCAACTCCTCGAGGTAGTACTTACCTATCAGTGAGGCGTAGTAGGAGGTGCCGGAACCCGTGAATATTATGTTCCTGGCCTTGGCAACTATCATAGCTGCATCGTTCAGGTACTCCCTCTGGAGTAGGTTAACGGCCCTGGCTAAAACCTCAGGCTCCTCATAAATCTCCTTAACCATGTAGTGTGGGAATGAACCCTTAACAACCTCCACAACCACTTGAGACGCCACCTGGGGCGTGGGTTCAATCCTACCCAGTGTTGAGGCGTTGAGGAAGACAACCCCATCCCTACTAACCACGGCCAGTTGGTTGGGCTCCATGAAGTAGACTGAGTTCAGTTTAACCGGTATGGCCTGCTCCTCCGAGGACACGAAGTATTCCCCATCACCAACCCCTATGACCAGTGGGTTACCCATGCTTAAGGCGTAGATCCTCTCCTCATCCTTATGAAGCACGGCTACCGTGTAATACCCCTTAACCTGCCTGGTCACAGATGATAAGGCCTCAGCCATTGACTTACCGCTGCTTAACTCATCCTCAAGCATGTGGGCTAGGGCTTCAGCATCAGTCCTCGAGACTAACCTATGCCTCTTCATAAGCCTCTTCCTAATCTCGTCGTAATCCGAAACAACCCCATCCATGACGAGGGCCACGGTGCCTGTGCAGTCCTGGACTGGGTGTGTGTTCTCGTACACGGGCCTGCCGTGTGTGGCTGACCTAACGTGGCCTATGCCGACGTAGCCCGGTAAATCATCTAGATTAAGCCTACTGTGCACATCAGTCACCTTCCCAGCATCCTTCTTAACATGAATAACCCCATTGTAAACCGTGGCAACACCGGCACCATCAATACCCCTGTGGATTAACCTTTCTAGGCCAATCCTAATTACGGGTGCCACGGGTCTAATATTGGATACAAGACCGAATATTCCACCCATTTCAAGTATAGTCACCTGAGGTAGCTAATAAATGTTAGGCTAAATATGCCAACTGGCCAACTACGTTCAATAAATAGACCTACATAGTCAACATGTATGCGGTATGGATGGAAATCTTAGGCATGGAAATGGAAAAGGCCTTGCTTTTGAAGGCTTTAACCGTGGGGCAGAATTACACCAACTCCTGTGGTGTTAACCTGCTACTTACCTTAACATTAAGGACTTTAACCACCGCATAAACAATTAGCATTACCGCTAGGTTAACTATGAGACCTAGTAGACCAACGTACATGTAGTAGAACCATGGCAGTAATGATGATGAGAATTTAACTGTGACTAAACCATACGTAACTAACCCAGTACCCACAGCCCATCCAGCGGCCACGCTATACTTATCTAAGTCATACCAGTACATTGAGAGTATTATTGCGGGTAATGTTTGCAGTAGCCAGGCGTATGAGAAGGTTAGTAGATAGAATATTAAGCCACTTGCGGCTGGGACTAGGGCAAATATTAGGGATGCCACTATCATTATAAACACGGCTACCCTACCCCAAAATACCTGCTGCCTCTCATTAGCCCTCCTATTTATGAAATCTAGGTAAATGTTCCTGGTTATGAGATTAGCCGCACCAAGGCTCTGAAGACCAGCTGGAACCATGCTCCCGATTACAATACCCGCAAATGCAATCGCAACAAAGCTGCTTGGGAAGTACGCATTCAACACTGATGGGAATGCCAGACTTGATACACCGCTTGGCACTAGGTTCTTAGCTAAGGCGACTAGGCCCATTATGGCTAGGAAGACTAGCCAAACTTGGTAAAGTGGCAGGAAAACGGAATTCTTCCTAATAACATCCTCACTCTTAGAGCCTAATAAGCCAACCAGTAGGTTAGGGAAGAGTAACCACGATATCCCACTTCCAAAGGCCAACGTTATGTAACCCACCATTAACTTACTAGGTATCAGGTAGTGTGAGGGACCAAGTTGAGTGAAAATGGGGCCGAAGCCGCTGAAGCGTATACCTAATGCAACAACAACTGTTAATATCACGGCCCATAGTACAGCATCCTTAATCAGTGAACTTAAGGCCGGGCCCCTTAACCCACTGAACGCCACAAACAACGCCACTATTATGTAGGCTATTATGAAGCTTGGAATCACCGGGAAGCCCATGGCATCAAGCACGTACCTTATCCCAACTATTTGAAGTGCAATGTAAGGCAGCATCGCTATTATACCTGTTAATGAGATTAACAGCGACAATACGCCACTATCAAACCTATCCCTAACATAATCACCCGCTGTGATGTAGCCGCGGCGCTTGGCTATCCTGTAGAACTTAGTGGCCACTATGTAGAGGAATGGGTAAGACACTGAACCGTAAACGACGGCGTAAAGTATGAAGCCACCTAGGGAATAGGCCGCACCCGGTATTGATATTAACGAATAGGCTGTATAAATATCGGCACCCATTAGGAACCAGACTATGAAGGAGCCGAACCTCATACCCCCAAGACTCCACTCCGCTATTTTACTGAAGTCGGGCGCCCTCCACTTACTGCCCAAAAAACCCGCAACCACGGTTAAGCCGACTAGGGTGAAGAAGACCGTGTAGTCAATTACCGTGAACATTATGACTCACCACCCTTCTTATCCACAAACCTGTACACTATGTAGGTTATCACAGGCTGTATAAAGACCCAGGCGAAGAGGTACCACCATAGGAATGGCCAACCACCCAACTCAGGGTAGGGCTTATTGTAAAGCGGCGCAGCAAACACTATGAATATCCAAGGCACAAGCATTAGTAAAACAACCTTAATCACATTCCTGGTGTTGATGGCCATCAAAAATAAGTTATTCTTAGCAAATTTTTAAGCGTTACCTCTTTATTAAATTGATCATTAATTTAATGAAATAAATAAGAAAAACTTATATTATACTGTGCAATAAGCTTAACGATGCGGGGTAATTTGGGTGATCAATTGGCCGAGTTAACCTCACGCCTAGTTCAAATAGACAGCACTAACCCGCCTGGTGATGTGACTGGGGTTGTCGGCTTCATTAGGGACTGGCTTAGTGCGCGTGGCTTCTCAAGCAGCATCTACGAGTACGTTAAGGGTAAGCCCAACCTGGTGGCTAAGGTGGGCAGTGGTAGACCAATACTAATACTCAATGGGCACACTGATGTTGTTCCACCTGGCGACACATCCCGGTGGACTTACCCACCATTTTCGGGGAAAATAATTGAGGGTAAGGTTTACGGGAGGGGCTCAACGGACATGAAGGGTGGCCTAGCCGTGATAATGATGGTCTTCGCCGAGTTGGGTCACGTGATTGAGGGCAAGGGTTCTGGGACGCTGGTCTTCTCCGCAACGGCGGATGAGGAGGTTGGGGGTCATGCTGGGGTTGAGGCCCTGGTTAAGGATAATGTCCTGATGGGTGACGCGGCCATAGTGGCTGAGCCAACGGGCTTCAGTAGGTACTGCATAGCGGAGAAGGGGCTTAGCCAAGTTAGGCTTGTGGCTAGGGGTAGGCCGGCCCACGGTAGTCTACCTGTGCTTGGAGATAACGCAATAATGAGGCTTATTAAGGCTATTGAGGCGGCGCAGGGTATCATTGAGGAGGTGAATAGGGGGATTAAGTTACCCCAGGACCTAGTGGAGGCGGTTAACAACTCAGCCAAGGTCTACCTGGAGGGTGCCCTAAGGGGTGGGTTAAGGCTGAGTGAAGCCGACTTAAGGGGTGTGATAGGCTCAGTCTCCTTCAACCCAGGGGTTATTAGGGGCGGATCAAAGATAAACATGGTCCCAGACTATGCAGAACTGGAACTAGACATGAGGGTGCCGCCCGGGGTCTCACCAG
>NZ_LCTF01000076.1 GCF_001663375.1 Caldivirga sp. MU80 | reverse complement strand
TTGTTGATGTTGTTACTGGCGTGTACGTTGTGTGGAAGTATGAGGCCACACAAGCCTGCAACTCAGGATCCGGCGTTGGCAAACCAATGAAAGCTGCGAATTGAGGCGTCTTAGTCCAAAGACTACCATTAATGATTGCTTGAGCTAATGGTGGTATCTGACCTGGAGGCGCAAAGGCACCCATGAATAGCCAGGTGTTAAATCCTGGATAGAAGCCATCCCAACCCCAACCCATAGCCCAATCGTGAAGTACCGCGTAGGCTGCTCTAGTGTACTTCGGGTTAGTGACATTTAGACACTGGTAGGCCCACATTGGGTCAACCTTATCGCTTGGGAACGCATACGCTATCTGAGCCTCAAATTGCTCAACACCCGGCACCCAGTATTCGAACCATGCGAAATAAGCCTTAACCAAGTCATAGTATGTGCTTGAACCCGGCATGGCTGCACTTATGGCACTCTCCCAATTCGAGAAGTTGAAGTAACCGAAGGTTGAGTTAACACACCAGACTATGGTATTGTTTGGTATGGGTAGGTTCGTGACCAATGGCTTACAGTACCAACCAGTAATCTGACCACTCTGAACAATCGGGTAAGCGAATGGGGTTGTACGACCTGGTATGCACCATGCTGATGGGTAAAGTGCAGGTGCCGTACCGTAGGCGTAGTCGTAGTATATCCATGACTCAT
>NZ_LCTF01000075.1 GCF_001663375.1 Caldivirga sp. MU80 | reverse complement strand
ATGGCTGGTTACCGTAGCCCCATGGTTGGTATTCTAGGAATACCGCCAGTAGGCCTGGGTAATTATCGTACACGTAGCCTTGGAACAACCAGCCTGGGTCCATTATGGATGTGCTGTATTCAAATGGCCAATACTTATCGTAAAGCGGCACTATGGGTACGAAGTAGTGCATCCATGCGAAAATAACCTCAAGGGCCAGGTCATACTCTGGTTTACCTGGTGAGTATTGGGTAACGAAACTCTGCCAGTTGGTTAAGTTAATGTAGCCGAATGTTGAGTTCACACACCAGACAATGGTTCCATTAGGTATATTGGGTGTGGTTGGTACAATCACCGGGCTGCATGTACCGTTAGGCCACTGGAAAGGCCAAGCATCACTACCTGAGACACCAGCGGAGATGGCCCTACCCTCCTCCCACCAGGGCCAATTGGTCCAAATCCACATTGTACTGTAGGATGGCGCATTAGCTATACCATTAATCAACGCCTCGTATTCTGCATTTGGCAAAATGACGCTCCAGAATGTGCCAACATCTATTGTCAGTAACTTAGCGTTGATACCGAAGGCATCCAATTGCTCCACAGCATCCTGAGCCATGGTATCCCAGTCCGTCCATCCAGCTGGTGCGATGACTGTTAATGCTAGTTGTGTTCCGTTTGGTGTGTACCAGTATCCTCCCTTCTTGTAGAAGCCTAGGCTTTGAAGCATTTGAGCAGCCTTGGCTGGATCATAAC
>NZ_LCTF01000047.1 GCF_001663375.1 Caldivirga sp. MU80 | reverse complement strand
CCAGGGTGAGGGATGAGGAGGATAGTGGGCTACTGATCATGAGGAAGGTCCAGGGGCCTAGGCGTGGTGGCTGGGGGCAGTTCACAGTGAGCTACGTGGTTGGTAACAATAGGTATGCCCTAAACAAATACATAACCAACGACAGGGTCGACGTAGTCACCATACTACCGGGCCGGGAGTACCCGAGTAGAAGGCAGTTAGCCATAATGGAGGGTGAGGGTAAGTACATTGAACTGGTCCTACTACCCTTCCTCAGGATGGGGCTAGTAAACGACCTGGTTAAGGTAGCCTCAGACATAATGGACTACTCCACAAGGGCTGTGCTGTCGCTTGGGGTTGGCTCAATGGGCGACTTGAAGAACCCCATGGACGCCGCGGCGCTACTGGGCATGCTCACTGGTGATAGGGGCTACTGGGTTAGGGCCGTTAAGGATAACCCAATGGCCCTAGTGGTGGATTCAATATACAGGAGCGGCGTATGCTCCTAATCCCCGCTATCGGACTCGTAGAGGAGCATCACGTACCTGAAGTCCTCGTAATTAGGGCTACTGTTGAGGGAGAGCAAGTTAGCCACACCAAGCTCGGCAATCACGGACCTCAGGTTCATTAACTTATGCCTCCTAGCCAACATAGCCCTAGGGTTAACCGCATCAACGCTAACAAGGTTAAGCAGCATGTCAACGAGGAGGTTAAGGTTATATGAAGGACTCGGCTTAAGTAATCTCCCAAGCCGCTGAATAAAGGCTAAAACACCCATCAATACTATAAACGCTGAGGGGGTTAATAAACTTTATTTAGATAAATAGTGCTATTGGGGTTAAGGAAGCCGGCTTAAGGGGGATGTGGGGAGAAAAGCTAATAAGGTTGTTAGGCAAGAGTTAGGCGTTAAGGCCCCGGTAGTGTAGCCTGGTACAACACGCGGGCCTGTGGAGCCCGTAACCCGGGTTCAAATCCCGGCCGGGGCCATCAGATAAGGCACGCATTCTCATTCAACCTTTCAATCTTTTAAAGACCACACTACTATGCTGCATTACGCATTTTGCCGCAAATATATTCAGCATCCCTCAATATGGGTATTAGTAACGATTAGGTATTAAGGATGCCAACGCATTCTAAGCAACCAGGTAAGACACATACATTTTAACTGTTTAAAATACATGAAGTACGCGTTTTCCTCATTCGACTTGTAGGTTTAATGTCTATTAGGCCTGCCGTTTTTGCATGTTTCGTGCAATTTCTTTATTTTGCATTGGGCTAAAGACCATTGGAACACGGATGAGCCATGCAATGAAACCCAAAACTCCATTCCAAAGACTACAATCCAAAATAAAATAAAAACTCAAAACCAAAACAACTGGAGGATCTCAAAAAAGAGAATTGAAGGCCCTAATGACGTTGAAAATCGATTAGATAGTGACAATCGAAAGGAAGAATTACGCATAGTTGATAACTTCTGCACTGAGGGGTACTGTGGTCCAGTCAACACACAGACTTGGCATTCAGTTAAGTAAACTCATTAGGACAGACATCATTGAGATGCAGGGTTCAGAGACGAACTACGTCTATAGGCTGACGTCGATTGGCGAGATGCTGGTTAGCATGTCTCGGAGATGCTGAAGGAGTGGTTGGCTTAGCAAAGGTTTGCATAGATCTACCCAATAACCTGGCCAAGTGGCTTAGGGAAGCCTCAAAGGAATGAGCCCGAGACCCTTATCCTTCAGTATCCTTGGTTACTCCACGGCGTCGGTGAAGCATTGATTAGGGTTCAGTATAAGTAGCAGGTTTAATTTAATTCCTCATAGTGTTAGCATTTAAAAGAGCAGCCCTTGGTGACTGGGATATGTATTACGTTAGGCTTGGTTGGTCTGGGGTTAAGGTCTCCCAGTTCTGCCTTGGCACATGGCACTTGCCTAGGCTTGACTTGGTTGATGAGTTTGGGGTTCGTAGAGTTGATGTTGATGCTGCAATTAAAATAATGAAAAAGGCCTACGACGAGGGAATAAACTGCATAGATACGGCGAATAGGTATCATGGGGCAATGGCACTTGCTGACCTTAACCATGTCGGTAACTCTGAACGTGTGGTGGGACAGTTCTTAAAGACAGTGGATAGGGAGTCGGTTATAGTCGCCACTAAGGTAGGTGGCCAGATGGCTCCTTGGCCTAATGGTGAGGGGTTGTCTAGGAAGCACGTTAGGTGGCAGATAAAGGAGTCGCTGAGGAGGCTTGGGACAAGCTACGTAGACCTGTACCAAATCCACTTCCCAGACCCAAACACGCCCAAGATTGAGGTTCTTAGAACCTTGAGTTGGCTTGTTGAGCAGGGCCTGGTGAATTACATTGGCTTAAGTAACCACCCAGCCCACGACATCGTTGAGTTCATGGAGTTGGCTGAGGGGCGTGGGCTTGAGGCGCCTGTTTCGATACAAGAACTTTACAACATTATAGATAGGGGTATTGAGGAGGATAAGATATCAGTGGCTAGGAGGTATGGGTTGGCCATCCTAGTCTACTCACCGTTGGCGCAGGGTGTGTTAACTGGCAAGTACGTGAACTTCAATGAGGGAAAGTGGACTATCCCAGGTGGGTCAAGGGCTACGTATGCCGACTACGTCAAGCGCTACTTCACTGACAGAAACCTCAAACTTATCATTGAGCTTAATGAGATGGCTAAGTCTAAGGGGGTAAGCTTAACGCAATTGGCCTTAGCCTGGTTAATAGGCATGCAGGAGAGGTTGGGCGTAACGATAATACCCATAATAGGGGCCACGAGGATGGAGCAGCTTGAGGACAATTTAGGAAGCATAAACGTAAAGCTAAGCCAAGATGACTTCAATAGGATTGATGAATTAACACGTACCGGTGGTGCTAAGTGACCTTGAATGCATCTTTCGTTAAGGTGCCGATAACGCCACCCATAGGCCTAAGGCTAGGTGGCTTCGCCCATAGGATGGCGTCACCGTCAAGGTTCATACACGGTGACCTCTATGCACGGGTACTACTCGTAGGTTCACGCATGGGTGAACTAGTCCTAGTTCAACTCGACCTACTGGGCCTATACTCCAGTGACGTGGAGTTGATTAGGGGTATTGTGAGCAAGAGACTGGGTATTAAGGCAGGTGACGTAGTGGTCATGGCAACTCATACTCACTCATCACCAGAGACTGTGATACCCATGTGGGTTAATACATTCCCTTACACAAGGGAGGAGAGAGCTCTATATAACCAGTGGTTTAATGGGCTTTTAAGTAGGCTTGAGGAGTCATTGGAGGGTGGGCCCATTCATGAACCTAAGGGGGTTAGGGTTAAGGTTGGTGAACTCGATGCGGCGGAGTCAGGTAGGTTATGCGTAAGTAGGTTAACTGGAGGCTATGTTAGCGTTAACATCCAGGCAGTGCTGATTGAGACTAGGAATGGGTTGGGGAGGGTAATCCTCTATAGCCATCCATGCCACCCAACCTGCAACATGGACCTAGGCGTCTCCCCAGACTACCCAGGTGAGGTTCACTCGGCATTAACCAGTAGCGGTATTGAGCCCATGTTTATGCCAGGGTTCATGGGTGATGTAACACCCAGTGTGAGGGGGATCAATTGCATAAGTAACTTGGGCAATTCAATTAGTAGAGCAATACTCGGCGGCATGGTTAAGTTAAGTGAGGTTAATAATGATGAAGTTTGGGTCAGGGTGAAGAGGATTAATGTACCACTAAGGCAGCCGCCACCATTAGCCAGGGCTAAGGCTAGGTTCGAGGAGCTGTACGGCAAGGCCAATGAACTTGGTTTAATCAGGAGGGAGCCAATAGAGGACTTGTGGAGGGGGCTTAATGAGAGGTGGGTTAGGGATAGGGAATTGGCGTTGAAGGCCAAGCTCCTACTAGACTTACTCTACGCTGACGAAGAGTATGAGCTTGCTAAGGGCAATGCCGAATGGGAGGCCGCCGAGTTGGGTGTTGTGAAGCTGGGCGACATAACCATGGTTACCGTGCCTGGGGAGCCATTTACAGGAACCCTAAACACCATTAAAGCTAGGTTAAGTGGTAAGGCGTCAGGGGCTAGTATGAACATTATCGGCGTTGGGTATACTAACGGGTACATTGGGTATATCCCAACCCGTGAGGCTTTTAGGCTTGGGTCCTATGAGACTAGGCTGGCTAGGTGGAGTAGGGTTGCTGAGGGTACCGACGATTTGATTGCTAGTGAGATTTTAAGTTTACTTACCTGATGTCTTGATTTTTCTTAGGAATTCCTCCGTTATTTCTATGATTCTTCTCACCTCTTCCCCCGTATGCGCCTTTGTTAACCCATGGTGGAATAATGGGTCTTGGTGCATTAGGTAGTGGTTGTTCATTAGAGCCTCTCTGAACCTTGAGTATAATGCAGCATCTGTTGTTGTGGCTGTCCTGTAGTCGACAACATCAGCGTTGGTGAAGTATACTTGGAATTGCCCACCTATGCCGTAAACCCTAGCCTCAACATCATAATCCCTAAACAGCCTACTTAAGCCTCTTGTTAATTCATTGGTTAGTGAGTTTAAGTAACCCTGCACATCGCCACTCCTCAACTGTGTTAGTGTCGCGTATGCAGCGGCGACAGATATGTAATTGCCATTGTAGGTTCCTGCATAACTAACCAAACCACCAGGCTCGGTGAGCCTCATCAAGTCCTCCCTACCGGCAACTGCGCTTATTGGGAATCCATTAGCCATGGCCTTACCGAAGATGGATAGGTCAGGTTTAACCCCATAATACTCCTGAGCACCACCGGGTGCAATCCTAAAGCCTGTGATAACCTCGTCAAATATTAGGAGAACGTTGTTACTCTCGGTAATCTCCCTAACCTCCCTTAAATAATCCCCACGGGGTAGTATTACACCTGAGTTGAAGCATATTGGCTCAATTATGAACGCCGCAATCTCATTCTTATGCTTAGTCAAAACCCTTCTTAAGGCATCTGCATCATTAAAAGGTACCACGATCACCGACGAGACTAAGGCATCATGGATTCCCCTTGAAATTGGGACAACATTAGGCTCATCCCTAGGCCCAGCCTTGTCGAGTGGTGGGTGTAGGCTAACGTAGACTTGGTCATACCAACCGTGGTAGCAACCCTCAGCCTTAACAATCCTCAACCTACCGGTCGCAGCCCTTGCAATCATCAATGCATGCATGACGGCCTCCGTACCAGTCACAGAGAGCCTAACCATCTCAGCTGACGGAACCATACCGTGGATCAAGTCAACAACCTTGTAGGCCAACTCAGATTCAAGGCCCGTTGTTAAACCGGCCTCAAGAGCCTCCTCAACGGTTTTCTTAACTAATGGATCACCATGACCAAGTATCACAGAGCCGTAGCCAGTAATCAAGTCAACGTACTCAACACCATCAATAGACCAAACCCTCGAGCCAAGGGCCCTACTGAAGTAGATTGGGTTAGGGACCCAAAACCTAATATTAGACTGAACACCACCAGGCGAAACACGCCCATAAAGCCTAAACAACTCGCTTGAAGACACCACATCAACCACCTACATTTAATCACCCACAGATGTTTAAATCTATACCCCCAACCGAAAGCACACACCCGCTTAACGATACCTGCGCACCACTGGGCATTATTAAGCCCCAAAGCACACCCTCACCCCTCACGTCAAGCTCGTAGTAAGTGTATAGTGTTGATTCGTCATGGCCCCTCCACCCACTTCCAATGGTTAACTCACGTGGGGTAACTATGACGTACTCTAGGCCACTGTTACTGACCACTAGTTTAAACAACCCATCCTCAACTGCCTTACCCTTAACCGTACCCATGATGTTTAGGTTAAACCTAAACCTACCATCACCCTTAACGTAATCCCTGATGAAGTAAACCCTATCAATGACCTTAACAAACCTCCTATGAACCACACCACTGTACGTCTCCGCCTCAAACAACGCCTCAACCCCATTCCTAAGCAGATTATAATTAATCAACCTACCCCTCGTTTCAGCCTGATCCTCATCCCTAAGGGTCACCGTGTTGTGGGCAATACTCCTCCTATGCCAAACCCAATGCCTATCACCGTAGTAGGAATCGGCGCCTGAGTCCACTATTATTGGTACACCATTTATGTGGAGTTCGAAGCTTAACTTATCGGGATGCCCATGCCATCCACCATTAGGCCCATAGTCAAGTATGAAGTAGTCAAGCTCATTAACCCTTGCTATGAATCTACCTGAATCGTTGAGTATAAGGAACCTGCTGTGTCTGGGCATTAAACCCCTAGCCCTGTTAAGCAGATTCCCATCCACCTGGCTTAGGGCAATAGCAGCCAACGGATTCTTAATGAGGATCCCCCTCTCAACTAGCCTTAGGCCAATGCCCAGTAGCAACTCATCCTCATACCTAACACCGCCTATTATGAATGGGTCAGGGTCTGGGTAATTAGAGCCGCTGTCCTCAAGTGCCGGTGTCCTCCAGTTTTCATCAGTAACCTCCCAAAGCCAGTAAGCGGCTGCCTTAATCACATGCTTACCATTACTGTTGGTGAATGAGTAGAGGTCAGGGCCACCAGTGGCCCTCAGTAGCTCGGCCGCCCATGTGGAGTTGTTTAAGGCCGAGTTGTGGTATGCCGCTGACAACTCAACCCAACCACCATCAGGCAGGAAGCCCTTACTCAACCCCCTCCTGAAGGCTGCAATGGCCTTAACCATGCCTAGGTCAGAGTTCTTGAAGTTGAATTTGCTTGATATGGTCAGTAGGGCTAATGCCTCAGTGAGCTCCCAGTTACCTAGTGGGTAAACCCACGCGTTGGTTATTTTAATTAACTCACCCTGGGCCCACCTAAACATCGACATTAAGCCGAGTTTAATGTTCCCTGGTAGGTAATCCTCAAGTAGGTCGTAGGCCAGCACTAGGTTGAATAATCCGGCAGAACCAGCGCCACCGTGGATACCATTGAACCAGTGCACTAACGTGCCCTGCCTATACGAGTCAAGTAGCCTATTGATGTTACCTATAGCCGCGGTTAAGGCACCCTCATCGTTGAAGGCCACGTACCTAACGGCCTCCTTAAGGATATTGCCGGACACGGCTGATGTGGGTAGGCCATACCTCTCAGTATTAGGGTCCTCACTGTACGCATATGCCTTAAGTAGGTCGCATGCGTGGCCACATTTACGCAGTTGATCAATGTTTAATAATCTTCTTTTTGAGGAGAAACTCTCCACAGCTAACTCATAGAGACTCAATGAGGCGCCTTTTTCGTCGAAGAAGCCCTCAACGTCATCACTCCACTCATTATCAATGAACCCCAGCAACCCCTCCCTACCCAAATTCTTAAGTACGTTGAGCGCCTCCTCAAAGTCCTCATTCACCGATAAGGCCCTCCTCACCTCCTCATTACCCAACCTGAAGATTAACAGCGGCATTGAGTGTGAGTAATACTCCGGGTCCCATTCACCTGGGTTAACCCTGAAGTTGATAACCACCGGCTTACGTCTACTAAGCCTTAGGGGGACATCCACATGACTTTCAATGGTAATCCCATACCTCCTCACGCTCGGTATAGTCCTATCCAGGACATAACCCCTCCTACCCATCTGTGATAGCGACTTCCTTAACTCAACATACGATTCAACGCTGCTGTAATGGGTATCTTTAAGCGGAATTATTACTAATGAGCCATGGACCTCGTCGCTGGGTTTAACCACGCTTGGCAATTCAACACCAGCAACTATGCTTTCCGAAATGTAGTCAACCCTCCTAAGCCCATGCACCGGTATCAGCATGTACCTTAACTCGCAGTCCCCCTGGCACCTTCTGATTAACTCAAGGTCCACGTTAAACATCTGATCCTCTATGATGCCAATGCAGTCTCCGGAGAGACACCTTACAACTAAACCACACTTGCCAGCTGTATCAATGAAGGCAGTCCATTTGAGGGATGGGAAGTACCTATCAATGTAAGAATTCTTCTTGAATGAGAAGCCTGAGACAGGTGGCTTAATGAACATTGATGTATAGGAGTCTAAGTCCCCTATTTCATCAAAGCCGAACTTAACGAAGTACCTACAGCTGTACAACGCACCAGGTGACTCAGCCCAAAATCCACCACGGCAACAGGCCAGATGAAGGGACTCCCTAATGATGCCTGAACCGTGGGTGGTGATGGTTACGTTAACGGCACCATTGTTTAGGCTTACCTCCTTGCTAACACCTACACCTTCAGCATCACCGCGGATCCTAATCACGTTACCGTTGACGTCAAGGCTCTTTACGCTGATTGGTGGATACGAGGTGAAGATTCCCATACCCTCCTTAAGTAACCTTAACTCAGGGCGCCTGACGGATACGTGGTGCGCGTTAGCGTATTTATCATAGAGGTCTATTATGTAGCCACTCCCCCCATCCACAGTTAACCTTAGGAGCTCATCCTCTAGGGTAACCATCTCTACACCACCTAAGCATCATGACCAATATTTTAAGTATTACCATTGCAAAAACTTTAAAAAACTGCATATTTTATTATAATTGATGCCTGCAATAAGACATTACATTAAGCTTAAAAATGAGAAAATCATATATCTAACAATATTGTTAGTAGTTGCTGTCCTGTTAACTATGGGCTTCATTGTTAAGCATAGGGTTGGTGTGGTTAACGCGCAACAGTACAACATTACGCCCTATAACACCGTGTACATGTACGTGGTTAAGAGTCCACCCGTTACCGGTTGGTCTGAATATAACCCTAACGTGTTCCAGGGTGGCATATGGTGGTATGGTGTTTACCAGCAATTCCTAGCCGCCGTAAACATAACCACAGGCAAGTTCACTCCACTCTTAGCTGAGAATTGGAGCATGATTGAGCTGCCCAATGGAACCCTTGAAGTTCTTATTCACCTTAGGCATAGTGGCTGGGATAACGGCATACCTGTGACCTGCTGGGATGTCTACGTGACAAACATGCTGCTGGGCCTAGTGTCAGCTATGGTTGGCAACGTCACAGTGTTCAACAACTATACCTGCGCCTTCATGATACCTAAAGGCTATTACGCACCATTAACGGTACCTGGTGCCTCAGAGGCCAATGCCTTCATAGCGTTGGAGTGGGGTCAGGGCATTGCCATTGATTGGCAGGACAGCTACGTCTGGGAGCCGATAATCAATATGGCTCAGGCCAACTACAGCTGGATTTGGCTCTACATGTTCGGCAACTCCACTGAGAAGGGTGAGGCAGCCAAGGTACTGTCAACGTTGATACATGACTACTTAACGTATAAACCCACGAGTAGGTTCGGCTACTCCAATGGCCCATACTACCTATGCGACATTACGCCCGAGTATTTCCTGCTCTGCAAGAACCCGTATTACTACGATGTTAATAAATTCGTCCCTCAATACATTGTTGAGTGGCAGTACTCATCCATGTCTCAAGTCTACGCAGCCTTAGCTTCGGGTAAGATAAGTATTTGGTCGACATGGTCAGGAGCATTGACACCATCAATATTGTCTATGGTCTCGAAGAACCCGTACATTAAGATCCTCGTCTTCCCAGCCTTTGGTGGTGATGCGATTTACTTTAACTTCCTTAACCCGTGGTTGGCTATGCCCCAGGTTAGGCAGGCAATATACTACGCAGTGAACTGGACACAACTAGCCGAGGCGGCGTATGGGATGGGTTTCACCTTCCCATCACCAATGCCTCAGGATGGGTTAATGCCCTACTATACAGAGTGGCAGGAGAACATATCCAAGTACTGGGCTGCTCAAGGTTCACCATTGATTAACTACACCTATAACCCGGGTCTAGCCGCCCAGCTGCTTGAGTCCGTTGGTTTTAAGAAGGTGAATGGCATATGGTACACTCCAAACGGTTCGCAATTCACATTAACGTTATACATAGGGTCAGGTTCATCTGCACCTCAGCTCACACTAGCTAATGCAGTAGCCAATGCATTAACAAGCTTCGGAATACCAACAACGGTAATAGTGTATCCAGCAGCCGAGGGTTTAACAGTAGTTAAGCAAGGCAAATATGACTTACTCTGGAGTTATTACAGCGACATCTACAGGCCTGGTATACCATACTATTTCCCCGAGGCCTTTTACTTCATAGGCTATCCATTTAACTACAGCCACTGGAATGGTATAGTTACGCTACCTAACGGTACCACGTTCTCAGTGCCTGAGTGTGGGGTTAAGATAACCACTAACTGCATCTATAGGGTTGCTTGGGCAATTAACCACGACCCATGGTACATACAGGTCGATTGGAATGGTGGTGTAGTATTCCTCAACACGCAGTACATTAACTGGCCGATAAACGACACGTGGATTTGGATAGGTACACTGCAGCACACAACCCCAGCCTGGACCTACCTATTCCAGTTAATATCATTTAAACCCCCAACCACCACAGCCACTACTACGACTACTAGTCCTGTTGCTACTACGGTTTCTACTACGACTACTGTGACTTCTACGACTACTGTTGTTACTTCTACGACTGTTGTTAGTGGTACCACCACGACCTACACCACCACATCCACAGTACCAGTAACAAGCACAGTCACGGTAACAGCAACAGCACCACCAACAACGGTAACAGTCACCAAACCAGTAATCAGCACAACACTAGTAATCGGAATAGTAGTAATCGTAGTAGTCATAGCAGCAGTAGTAGCAGTAATAGCACTAAGGAGGAGGTAAACCTTTAAACTTGTAGGCTTCAACCTTAAATTTAAAACTGTAGTTTTTCCAATTCCCAATCCTTCTCAGCTTTAGTAGTTAATTCAATGTAACCCAAGCTTAAGTGACCTCGTCATAGTAATGGTTACGTTAATCCCCATGTAAATCCCCCAACCTCAGCCTACACCACACTGAAAGAGAAGCCATCAACTACACTAGATGATCTCAAAGGAGAATTGAGGAAGCCTTAGTGCAAAATCCCTGAACCTGTTGAGTTCGGTTTTGAGGATTTTTAAAAATGAAGGTCATTGAAGGCTAGGGTGATTAAGATGCAAGGTGATTTGGTTGGTTTTTACCTATGGTTTCGCTGCCTATCTACGTATCTTAAGTTTCACGTGGCTGTGTCTTTAGTGAATCCCTTTAAGGCACTGTGTGTCTGTCTTAATGTGGTTGTGGTGTCGGGTTTGGTTGGGGGTGTTGTTCAAAGGTGTCTTGGTGAGTTGGGGCTTGGTTTTGGGAGGGGTGGTTGTGACTTATTGGTTGGGGATTGTGGTAGTGTGGGTGGTTTGAGGGGTGTGCCTGGTGTGTATATTCTAGTTGATGGTGGTGTCGTGCTTTACGTTGGTGAGGCTGGTGATGTTGCTAGGAGGGTTGGTGGTGAGCATTGTAAGGCTAGGATCGGGGCATCTGAGGGCGTCACAAGGCTCCTAATGTACCTACTTGGTGAGGTTTGCATGCGGAGTGATGAATGGGTTAGGCTCAATGTTGTTGATAGGGAGAGGTTCATAGTTAACAGAATCCTAAAACCAACAATAAACAAACTAACCATAATAACGGTAACATGCCCACAACTCAAAAACCCAAAAACCAGAAACAGGGAGAGGTTAAAGTTGGAGAAATGCCTAATAAACGAACTAAAACCAACACTCCAATACACACCACGTAAACCTTAAACCCTTAAAACACATCATTAAACAGGCTAAGGCGAGTTAAAAACCTAAAACAATAACCCCAAGAGAACTAAGGAGGGGTGGTGAATACCACGCCTTACTTACGCAACTTAGTGTTTCAATCCCCTTTAACATTCCACATTTTACCTCTGACGTAATGCATGTGGTTGATGCAGTAAAGCATTTAATAATTATTGAGGTATTATTGAGTTAGAGTGGGGAATGCCTCCTAAGGTTATTACCATTACTAACCAGAAGGGGGGTACTGGGAAGACCACCTTAACTGCGCTTTTGGCGTATGGCTTGGCGATTAGGGGGCGTAGAGTCCTCATGCTTGATTTAGACCCACAGAGTCACTTATCGTCCCTATTCCTAAGAATTAACGAGGTGGAGAACATAAGCGATGGTGTGTTGGAACTAGCTATTCAGGGTCGTTTTAAGATAAGGCAAATTGACTTGGGGGTTAAGGTGTCTGGTGAGGTTGGGTTGATACCATCGGGCATTAACTACATAATAGACGTGTTTAGGGGTATGATACCTGCGTGGGATCCTCAAGCCGTGTATAGTAGGCTAATGACGGAGCCGGCTATAAACAAGGGTTACGATTACGTTATTTGCGACACTCCCCCAGAATTATTCACACCCACAATGTGGGGTTTATACGCAGCCGACTACATAATCATTCCATCTAATATGGAGGAGCTATCCCTACTTGGGGTAAAGATCCTGCTTAAGGAAGTCATACCTGACGTCATCATGAAGAGTAAGAAGGAGCCGAAGGTATTGGGAATAGCCCTCATTAACATTACGAGGAGGGTTAAGAGTGATACCATTGCCAAGCTAGAGACTAGTGTTGTGAGGTTTGTTAGGCAGTTACCATCCGCCATCTACAGTAGGGTGTATGGGAAGCTGTTTTTCGATACATTGATTTACAGGGATGATGAATTGAGGGATTTAGCCTATAGGCCTAGGAGGTGGGAGATCCCACTCAGCAGGGTCATAAATAGGTCTAGTGAACTTAGGAGTGAGGTTGAGGGTTTTGCAAGTGAGGTTGAGAATAGGATTAATAACTTCAAGGGCATGGTGTAGGCTATGCCGAAGCGGTGCATAGAACTACCAGAGTACTTGAATAAGTGGCTGGAGGAGTTCGCAAGGGACACCGCTAGGAGCCCCGACGACTTCATAGCGGAAATCCTACACAGGTACTACGATGCTTGGAAGATTGGGAGGGACTCTGCATACAGGCTGGATGAAATTGTTGATGAGTATCTAAAGACTCATGTTAACGCACGTAGTAAGCATGTGATTAGGTATTTCGCCCAGTGGATTAAGAATAAGGGGTTTGAGGTAGGCGACATCAATGAGCAACTTATTGACAAGTTCCTTAGTGATTACCTCTCAACAAGAAGTGTAAGGGAAAGTACTCGCTACGCTTACAGGCGGACTCTAAGGCGTTTTATGACATTCATTAAGGAGGCTAAAGCATGATGAGCATTAAAGTTAGGTTTAAGCTGAATCATTTAAAGACTGCATGCCTAGGCAGTTAACTAAGATGCGGAAGATACCTCACCTGCACCTCCACCGCCCCCTACCTTCAACCTCCTCCACTCGCCTGTGAGTGTTTTGGCAGCTTCAATTAGCCTTACTGGTTTGGGTTCTGTTTCCGTTATGTCTAGGGTGTGGAATTCAACCCCTTCACCATGCCTCTCCTTAACATGCCTCTCAAGCTTAAGTAATTGTGGTAGGAGTA
>NZ_LCTF01000046.1 GCF_001663375.1 Caldivirga sp. MU80 | reverse complement strand
TTGAGGTGGAATTAATGGTTACGGTTGATGTGGGGTTAAAAACATGCAGGGTTGAATGTTGTTGTTACGTTGTGGTGGTCTCCTAAGCCGTAGGTCGTGGGTTCAAATCCCACCGGGCCCGCCAGGGAATGAGCCCCAGAGTCATTCCTTTCATTCAACCCCAACCCACCTTGTTACATTTCAATATGGTTCCTGTTACGGAAGGCATATATATCCCTCTGTAGTAACAGCTACAAATGGTTGACTGCGAGCTCATTAACATCGGTAACATCAGCAATGAGGAGCGTGTTAAGGTAATCAACTACGTTATGGAGAACAAGGGTATCCGTGCCAAGGACTTGGGCGTGACCATCAACCTAATCAGCATGATTAGGTCGGGTAAGCGCAGGGTCACAGAGGACTTACTCTGCCGTGCCTTGAGCTTCCTCAGTACCGAGGAATTAGCCAGGCTACTCGGCCAAGTACCTGAACTTGAGCCAGCCACTGTGAATGACATTGTGCGTGTTATCGCCCGTGCCAGGGCTGACGCAGGCTTCAGGGAACTGCTGTTGAGCTACCTGGATAGGTACCTTGGTGAGTACGTTAGGTCAATGGGCACCAGGTGGGTTGTGGCTGAGCAGGACGTTGAGGAGTTCGTTAAGGCCAAGCGCCTGAAGGGCCTTAAGGAGAAGACAATCCACGACCACGTTCATTACCTACGCCTAGCACTCAGTGAGCTTAACTGGACGCTTGAACCTGAGGGAATCAGGGAGTTCCTAGCTGGATTGGCCGATGAGAGTGAGGAGCATGTGCTGAGGCACGTCACGGTGGCCTTGAAGTCATTCCTCAAGACCGTGCTGAAGCCAAAAGACCCAGCCCTATTCAGGCTACTCTACGACTCATTTACCGTTTATAAGCCCAAGGCAAGCAACCGTATTGCTCTACCCAGCCTCGAACAGCTTAGGGCAATTTGGCGTCAGTTGCCGAGCATTGAGGCTAAGTTCTACTTTGCATTGTTGGCTGAGACTGGGTTGAGGCCTGGTGAACCCTTCACCCTAAGCATAAGCGACCTTGACCTTGAACACGGAATGCTCCATATTGGCAAAGTCACTGAGACTAAGAGGGCATTCATCGCATTCCTACGCCCAGAGTTCCTCAGGTGGGTTAGGGAGGTTTACCTACCCCACAGGGTTGATTGGGTTGAGAGGCTTAGTAAAGGCTGGCTCGCCAGCGGCTGGTTCACACCTGACGTAGTCGAGAAGGCCAAGCAGAAGCTCATACCCTTTGAGCAATCCAGGCTTAGGAGGGAGATTAAGGAGGCGGCTAAACAGGTTCTCAACCGTGACCTTGAACTCTACGAACTCCGCAAGTTCTACGCCACATGGATGATTAGCCAAGGCGTCCCAGAGAGCATTGTTAATACGCTTCAAGGCCGTGCCCCACCCAGTGAATTCCGCATACTGGTTGAACACTACTGGTCACCGAGGCATGAGGAACTTAGGCAATGGTATTTGCGGTATGCGCCACGCATCTGCTGCCTATAGGCAAAGGGGGAAGCTAATTAATAAGTGGCGTAGTATTCTTCTGGCGGTTGGCTGCTATGGGTGTTGGGGTGGGTGTTGCTGGTGGTGGTTCAAGTGGTGGTTCAGGTGGGGTTAAGGGGGCTGGGCCTAGGGGTAGGAGGCGCAGTGGCCTAACCCCGCTTGACGTCCACATTGTGGACTGTAGGTACTGCCAAGAGGGTTGCTGTGGGGGTAAGACCATTGCCGTCCCAAGTGACTTATACGACCGGCTCAAGTTGATTAGGGATGCGCTTGAGGAGTACCAGGGTGTAAAGGGTAAGCTGGCGATGTGCCGTGTAATCAACATGCTTGGTGATGTCCTTTGCCAATATCTCGGCTATCTGCCTAGGAGGCCTGTCAGGGTTAAGGATGTTGAGAGGTTGATTAGCCGTGACGTATTGTACAAGGCAAGGTACATGGTGACTAGGCTCAAGGATGCGCCTGACCCTAGAACAGCCTGGCTATTCGTTGAGTTGGCCATCCAATCGTGGTTCAACAACATGCATCGTGTGCTTAATGTTCAACCTAGGGGCTCTTGGGTTGACTACGCACAAGACCTGCTCAGCGACCTTGGTGTGCCATGGGGCATGCGGTTCAACTTCGCATGGGTCTTGGCCAACCTACTTAGGAGTGAACTCACGGAGATTGAGTATAAGCCTGGTGCAAGGGTGGAGGTGTTGGCGGTTCGCCTCAAGTGTCCATGCGGGGCATTGCCTGACGTTGTGCCAACCAGCCTTCCAGCCCCTGCCGTGTTGGTTAGGCTCTGGCGTTACTTGAATTGCCTAGGTGTTAGGGGGCTTGATGACTACTGGAGGCTTATTGCTAGGCTCAGGGAGGGCGGCGGAAAGTGCAGGGAGTTGGTGAGTTAGGGGGCCAAGATGGCTACATCCCCATTCTCAACGTGGCCACGGGTAGGTTTTATAAACAACGGTGTAGGGTGGGGCTCAATCAGAGGAGGGGCATGGTAATCATCCATCTTGCATCCTTTGCCCCACCCCTCTATTAATTAATAGAATTACAGCGGGGGCAATGTAAGTGGCACAGTGGCACGCTAGCCACTGTAACCACTGTGGCACCGTGGCACTGTGTCAGGCTTATCAACCCCAGCCTTGCCTAACACCCGTGGCTAAGAGGATGCTTAGGGTTAGGGTTTCGGCTGAGCTTTGGAGGGCTACCCACATTGAGGCCCTCAACAAGGGAGTCAACGTTGGGGTTGTGGTTGAGGATGCCCTCAAGCTATACTTCGCATTGGCCCAAGACAAGGTGGGCATAGTACCCAAGCCTGGCGCCTCCTTGGACTTGGTGACAATTAAGCCCAGTATTGCCACGCAATGTGGGCAGGCCACGACCTCCCCTCCAGTGGCAGTCAAGGAGCCTGCGGTTCAACCACAGCCAGCCGTCGTTGTTGATGCGGATGCCCCAAGTTTCGTTAAGGGTAACCCGTGGATTGAGATTCTCTCAAGGCGGAATGGTGGTTGATAGTCACGGCTTGGTTAGCAAGCCTCATTGAGGCTGGTGCGGCTTCACTATTCGAAGTCCGCCACGTCTAGGCCTTTGCCACCTGAAGGGGTTATTAACCTGGCTTGGTTTTGCCAGTGGGGAGAGGTATGGAGGAAGAAACACTCTCTTTTGCCCAGGAATCAACTGTGGGGCCTATAAGCCTATCGGTTGATCTCTACGTTGACTTGGGTGCAATATCAGGCAACCAATACACAGCAAGCGCCGCCGTTGAGAGGGCTCTTGACGTCTTGACGGAGGCGAGGAACGGCCTTGTGTTGAGGGGTAAGGTGATTGGTGGGGGATACATTGTGTACATTAATGCGTACGATAAGACAACAATCCACATTAGGATCAATGTAATGGATGGCGTCTGCATGGAGTGCGTTGCGAGGAGGATGCTTGAGGCTGTTGCGAAGGCAATCAACGCAAGGCTTGAGGACGTGATTGTAGCCACCTACTAGCCCCCCGAAAAACCCCCAAGGGGTCAAAACAGGCCCCTTTTTTGCCACCACCCTAAGCCGCATTGTAATTGGCTCGCTGATAGCCAGGTTATTCACATAGCCACCAGAAGGGCTTATTTAACCTGACTGGGAATTGAAAAACGACCACAATGAGGCGGCTAGAGGCACTAGCATTCGGGATTGTGCTAACAGCAGTCATAATAGCCGGGATTATAAACGCACAGTGGTACGGTGGAGGATGGTGGGTTCAGGTAACCGTCAACGGGCCGAGCAACGTCGAGGTTAAGTTGACTGACATATATGGCCACACTGCGACGGTTCCAGGCGGCTGGGCTGGGGCACTTGGGCCAATCTACGGCTGGTGGGATAGGATATATGCAAGCATTGTGAGTGGGCCGAGTGGCTGTTCAGTAAGCCCAAGCAATGTAGTAGTCTATGAGTGGGCGCCATTTGCATCGTTTTCAATAACATGCCAATCAACCACTACTACCACAGCAACACTACCGCCAACAACGACCACGGCACCGCCAACAGTCACAATAACCAAGACCTCAACAACCACAGTGACGAGCACATTAACCACAACCTTGACGGCGACTAGTACTGTTACAACAACGGCGACCTTAACCACGACGGCCACGGTTACTTCAACGACAACCGTAACATCCCCAGTGACCGTTACCGCCACAACCACTGTAACAAGCCCAATCATTGTTAGGAAGGTTAACAATGGGTGGGTAACCATACTGTTAGCCATCATTACGAACCTATCCAACGGATTCCACTGGTTGGCCAGCAGGTTCACCTTCAAGCCGATTACACAGGTTCAGGCTGATTATTACGTCCCCATCCTTGAGTGGGGTTGGAATTATAACTTTGGGACTAGGGTTTTCGTACTGCCCAATGGCGTTGCCGTGGCTTATAACGGCACCACAACTGTCACGGCAACGATTGTGAATGGGACTACGACAACGGTAACCACAGTGACCCTCACTGGTAATAACACAGTGTACTGGGCCGTGATTGTGCTTGGGCACCCAGTCGAGTGGACACTCCACGATTCATACAACTACCACGTGAATGGGAATGGGAATGCAACAGGCGTCTTCTACATTAGTGGTGTGACGGATATATTGAGCCTAACGGCACCTGAATCATGCACGGTTTACCCGAGTAAGAGTGTTACCGTGATTGCAGGCACTGGCAACTCAACCTTCATTATCGAATGCCCACCATCAGCAGTAACAAGTAGCACATCAACTGCAACGGGCACTAGCACAAGCACTGGTACTGGCACTGGCACAAGCCCACCACCAACGACTACAACCGTGAACCAGGGTTGGGAGCTCCTCATAAGCGTGAATGACCCGTGGACTAGCGTCGAGTACAGTATTAATGATGAGTTTGGGAATGGGTTGATTGGGAGTGGGCCGTTGAGGGATTACCCATTTCACACATACCCATACAGTGTAAGCCAGGTAACACTAACGGCAAGCATTATTAACGAGCCCAGTGGTTGGAAGTGCAGTATCGCACCATCAACGACTGTTGTTAGCCAGCCTAGTAATCCACTGGAGCCGGCGAGTGTAACCTTCACGGTGTCCTGCATTACCACGACATCTACAACCACCCCAACGAGCACGCCTACCCCGACTCCAACACCCACTAGCACGCCGACATCTACGCCGCCACCCACTACAACGCCAACGAGTACTAGTACCACATCAAGCCCACCGCCCACGGCTGTCACGACAACCAACACTGTGTCCACACCACTGCCAACAATAACGAATGGTGTTGTTGTACAGTGTGTGGGTGGGTCGGTGCCAGTGGGGCAGGCTTACGCCTTCGAGTGTTGGGCTGAGTGGGCTAGCGCCACTGTAACGACGCTGACAGCGACTGCTAGCCCAATTGGATACGGGGTGACGGAATCCATCTCATTAACAGGGACTAGCGCCGCTGGGCAGTACGTTCAGACGTGGGGTATAACTGGCACATGCCCACCCCACTTCGAGCCAACTGTAACCTACTATGGAGGCAATATCAACTGGAATGGCTTCAGTACACAATCCACGACGACATGGTACGTGACAGTTGAGGCTTGGTGCGTTAACCCACGTTACGACTTCGCCTTCTTCACAAGGTGGAGCCCACCTGAACTGCCCATCGACTGGTTGCTAGCCAGGGGAGGTACCAACACGTTAGCCCCACTGGAGCCGCTTTACCTTGAAGCCTGGAATGAGTATGTTAATGCCTGGCTCAGTGAGAATGGGTTCGCCTTGGACTTCCTAATACTCCTAGCCCTAGTAATGCCAATCCTAGCCAAGCCAGCGTCAAGGAGGATTAGGTTAATTTAACACAATCCTCAAAAACAATCCCTTTTTCAAAATAATCCTTTTTGAAACCCTAGGGTTTTAGGGGTAGCCACTTGCCCCCAGGCCCACAGTAGTACTGCCAGTTACCGCCAATCGGCTTGGTAACGTTAATGATCCCAACCTGGTAGCCGTAAGTCCACTCCCAGGGCATGTAGCATGGTGCTGGCTCACCGTACTGTGCAGTACTCCTAACCCAAGCCCAGTACTGTGCACCCAGGAATGTCATATTCATAATGTAGCTGTTGGGCGTCCCTGGCTTAACCCTGATTACTTGGACTAGGCAGAGGCCAGGTGGGTTAGCCATCATTTGGATTGCGCTGCCCGACATCTGCCATGGCCAAGCCATAATCATGAGGTATGTCCCATTATTCAAGTACCTGAATGCCCAGTCTGAGAAGCCAGGATGCGTGTAAGCTGTGGCAACCACAGTGTACCCACTCCATGGGTAGCCTGTAATATTCACCGCCCACGCATCACCGAGGGCTGCTGAGGAGATCATGAATGATTGTGGATTAATCCAAACTAACCCTGGTGGGTAGAATTGGTACTCATTAACACCAGTCTTTGGGAACGTGTAAACTAGTATTGGGTACGTGTAATCATTGTAGTTGCTACCTGTGGCCTGTTGTATGAGGCTTGCTGGTGCAATCCAGGCGCCCACAATGGTGATGCTGGCGTTAGGGAAGATCCACATTGTTGCTAGGCAGTAGCCTAGGGGTAGGCTTAGGTTTGCTAGGGTTAGCATGCTTAGGCTGTAGTCAGTCCTCATCCAGGTTATTGTATCGTTGAGGTTGGTGATGTTGAGGGGTGGGAGTACACTGGCGTTCTCAATCACGGTTGTTGTCACGGTTAGAGTGTAGGGTGGGATTGTTGTTACACTCGTGCTTGTTACAGTGGTCGTGTGGTTCACTGTGGTTGTTGTGGGTACTATGATTATCCTTGTGATAGTTGTATTCGAGACTACTGTTGTTGTAGTTGGCATAATAATTGTCGTAGTCATTGTCACCACCTTACCATTCACAGTTGTAGTGTAGGTTACGGTCTTGGTGATGTTGATTGGTATTGTTACCGTGGTACTGTTCACTACTGTCACAGTCTTGAGGTGGGTTAGGCCAGGTATTGGTGTGAGGTAGCCTACCACAGCACCCAAACCAAGGCCAATCACAATGCCCAACACCACCCATGAGGCAATGTACCTGTCAATGTACATCCCCACCACCTTGGAGTACTACTATGATGCCAGCTACCCTAGCCCTATTGAACCTTGCAAGTACCCTGCCCCCCTCATCCCTCTTATTCACGTATATCCTAACCTCCCCCCTCCTAGTCACTATGACACGCCCCCTGAACACTACAGTTACACCCGACATAATATACATAATCCAACCGAATTTAAAAGCCTTTTCGGTTGCAAAGGTGAGGCACCGACACAGGCTTATTACCCAGGCCACGCCTAATACACGCTATGCCGACGAGGGTTCCGAGGGAGCCCGAGGAACAAGCCAAGGAGGGGGCTAAGAGGCAAAGGCACAACCCATGGTGGTACATTGTGGCCGCAGTACTGACACTGTTCATACCAGGAGGCTTTGCAGCATCAATAGTACTAGTGGTAGTAGCCGTAATAGTGTGGCGTACGTCCAAGTGAAGCCCCTTCACAACCCCCCGATTCAAAAACGGGGCCGCAAGGCCCCATGTTTTTGAGTAATGCTTATTAACCCTGGGATTGGGGTTGTTTTGACACAACCCTCGGGCCCTCGTCGGCTAGCCTAACGTAACCTCAACCACGTGTGCCTTGTTTATGTAGTGAACCCTCCCATCGACATTGACCTTAAGCCAAAACTTCCTAGCCTCCGTGAGCATGCCCTTGAGGACAGTCCCATTCACAAGTGTGATTGAGACAACGTGGCCAACGTACTCTTCAGAGAAATCCGAGTGCTTAACTGGCCTTGGTGGCCTGGCTGCGGGCTTAGCGGCAGGCTTGGGTTGCAAGTGCGTGTTGTTGGGCATACTTCACCCACCTTTCGCACCCTTATTAACAATACTGTCGATTAATGAGCCTGTTTCCATTATCACAAATTCAAGAGGGACGTCAAGTGTAGCCACCACTTTGAGCAAACCCTTTAGGAGCCTGCGGAATTCAGCACGGTAGTCAATTGCCGTGCTTGGCCTGAGGAAGCCACCCCAAAGGCAACTCCCAGCAGTATCATCATCAACAATCATGAAGGCTGGTTGACCCCTCTCCTCAAGCACCCTGTTCACGTCAAGGCTTGTGATGGCTACAAGTAGGAGGGGCTTCTCAATGAGGAATACCCTACGCATGCCGTTACGAAACTTCCACATGCAGTCAAGGGAATCAGTGGCAATGACTGCAGTGCCCTCAGTGACCGAGGCTGGGATGGCGTCAACTGCGCTTGCCTTGTCAACAATCTGCACTGGGACTTCAACATGCCTTACCTTGCTCATATGCTCCAACAGGGTATTCTTAAAGAACCTCAACTCCTCAAGGCCTTCACTCATAGTACCGTATAGGTTAGCTGTGAATACACAGTCTAGTTCAGCCTTCCTCACTAATACCCACGAGACATTACCAAGCCACTTGGGCAATGCCCTTGACTCAACAAGGCCGATGGGTGCGATTGGGTTTCTAACCATAACCACGTGGAGTGGGTAGCCAAGGTGCTGCATGTGGCGTAGGCAGAAGATTGAGTCGGTTAGTATTGGCACATGGCCCTCGTGAACCCCCTTCTCAACTAGGTCAACTGCCTCCTGCACCTCGAGTCCAGTTTTAGGCCACTCCACGGGGGTTTAAACGCAATTGAATTTATAAGCCTTTCCGGTGGTTTTGAATGTGGAAAACAATTGCAACCCGCGCTTGTATAACTATTAATAGTATTCTGGGGGACTGGGATTGGGTGGGTTGCCTTATAAGCCGAGGGATGACTCCGACTCCAGTGGGGGAATGAGGCTGCGGGTGATATGGCTAAATAGGTTCTTTACTTTTAACTAATCCCTATGGGGGTGTGTACTCTCTTGGTCTAATATCAATGGGGAGGCGACTTAGTTTAAATCTGCGCACGCAGTTGGGTTAGGAGGGTGTGGGGTGGTTTGGGGTTTTTGGCAGCCGCTAGTGCACTGAGTTTGGGGTAACTGGCAAACTAGTCCACACCCTCCATACCCATTCTTCTCGCCTAGGAATTGAATGATACATACTCTATATAGGCAATGGCGTCTTGCCTAGGGTTGCGTGTGGGTTTAAGTGTTGGCCAGTGGTGTGTAATTCTATAATTAACTAGTAAGCGTGGGTACTGGGTTACTTGGCCAGCGCCACAACATCCCCATTAATCCTAACCAATCCAGCCTCAGCAAGCTCCTCCACAACACAACGCACTAGTCTTGGTATGCTGGCTTCACTGTACATCCAGTAGAGGTACTTTACTATCCACATGTAGTCATTCCTCAAGTCCACTGCCATTGTGGCAATCTTGGCGCTTCCCTTCTCCTCCAGGTACTTGAGGGTTTGCTTCACAGCCCATTCGAAGCCTATGTAGGTTGGCCCGCATTTATTCTCAAGTTTCTCAACAATACTGCTCACATCAATCCTGGCTTCGCTGGCCCCACTATCACTTGCCCCTGCTTGGATCACTGGGCACCTGAAGCCTAGGCCAGCCTTCCTCAGGGTCACAACCCCAGGTATTTTGCATGATGTGTCGCATGGTGTGAACTCAATTATCGGCTCCCCCCTGACCTTAACCATTGCCAATGCCTTGAGTACCCTCTCAACTGTCGCCCTAAACCTGGCGAAGCCTGTGTCATTGATGTTGAGCTCCCCGATACCGTACCTTGCAACAACGTCACGTAGGCACTCGGCGCCGTTAAG
Source organism: Caldivirga sp. MU80 (assembly GCF_001663375.1). Lineage (GTDB taxonomy): Archaea > Thermoproteota > Thermoprotei > Thermoproteales > Thermocladiaceae > Caldivirga. Next base: position 5,261 of record NZ_LCTF01000046.1, on the reverse strand, counting down.
CCTCAGCCCGCCCCTAGCCGCCTGTATTAGGTCAATTACCAGCCTCAATTCACCCACACTGTTGACTATGCGGCGCTGTGGCAGTCCCTGGAGTTGCGCCCCCTGGGTCTCGAGGTAGGTCATTATTGCGTTGATTAAACATGCCGCATCCCTGTCATTTAGCATCACATCCCCAATGCGTTTAATAATGAACCCGCATTGGACATTAGTACTAACCCTAAGCATCGGTAACCACCCCCTTCTCCTTCAGCACATCAATGACAATCTTAATGAACTCACGGGCATCATCCTCAAGTTCCGCATCACTATACCCTGCCTCCTTTAGTCTATCAGCAATCGTCCCCTCATAGAGTTCGGTGAGCTTGTCGGCATCGACCTCGCCTTCGCCTGCGATGTAGTTAATCATACCCTCGACAATGTCTTTGTAATCCGCATTAGGCCACATTGCCTTGAGCCTGTTATTAGCCTCCTCTGCGGTTGACCTCAAAAGCTCATCCACGTTCACTGGCTCCTGTGCCTTAGGCTCAGGTGGCTTGCCTAGGACTTGCCCAGTGGCCTCGGGCTTCTGGCTTGATTCAGGGTTAGCCCCATCCCCACTAGTATTACTATTATTATTATTACTTACCCCCAGGGCCACCTTAAACCACGGTGGGAGTGCGCCTGAGCCACTGCCAACCCTACCTATCGCATCCTCCCACGCCGCCTTGTCAACCCTGTAGCCCTTGATGTAGTGGATGCCCTTAACAGTGACCATTGGCATCCCCAGTTCACGCATCCTCCTGGTGAAGACTGCAGGGGCCACTGGGTCTAGGTTCAGCCTCTCTGTGTACTCCCTGTAGAGGTCGTACAGTGGTGTAGCATCCCCCTCCTCACTCTTATGGGTTGTGGGAATCCTACCCTCAGGGTCTTCAACTAGGGCATTGTTCTTAAATAACCATACGAGGAACTTGAAGACCTCGTCGAAGTGCAGCAGCCATATTGTACGGTTCCTAACGGCGAGCTCCAGGTCACTCTCAGGGTCGCCCGTGAACCTGAATTCCCTCTCCTTGACACGCCTAAAAGCCGCAATTGACAGGGCCAGGATTGATGGTGCCTCGTCCATCAGTGTGAGTTCGAAGTCCTCAATGGGCTTGCTGAACCTACCCTCGAATTGAATTATCAAGAATCTCTTCCAAAATGCCAGGTCAGCCTCATTCTCACTACTGATGCGTGGTGGCTTGTTGGCAGAGTAGATGAACTTCGCATAGGGTCTGTAGTTGAATTGGTCGTGGTACTTCCTCTCGATTAGTATTGTATCCCTACCCGTCATTACCTTGATTAAGCCCGTGTCCTTGATGGCCTTCATTGGTAGGTCGGAGTAAACGTTAGCCAGCTTGAGGAATAGTGGCCATTTGGCAAACCGCTTGTCATCGTCAGCCAAGTCCTGGAGCGGTACTGTACTATAGTTCTCACGGCCAAGCAACCTTATGATGAGCATTATGTAGGTTGACTTACCCGTGTTCCCCAAATTGGCATGCTCCTCCTCATCCAGCAGTAGTATAACCCTCTTAATCGGCCTTGGGTATAGTACTGCCCCAATCACCTCGAAGAGTACCCTCCAGTTGCCGCCAACCCACTCTTTGAAAGCCGCCAGCGTTTTGGGTGCGTACTTCATGGCCAGTTCCTCAGTTAGCTCGGGTGCCTTAGCGGCCTCTTCGAGTGCCTGTAGGTTGAGCTCATGAGGGATGGCGTTCATTATGAGCATGTCTGGCTTAACTTCACTCAGGGGTATCACCCTCCCCTCAACCCAATCATACACGACATTCTTGAAGGCAATGTACCTGAATTCGGCGTCAGTAATGTCAACGGTCGTCTCGTCCTCAAGCAACTCTAGGGTATTCTTTTTAAGACTGGTGTACCCGTAACGTTTGTATAGCCCCGATAACTCGTAAAGCAGTTCGATAGTGGCCTCGATATCTGGTAAGCAAGGCCTGTAGTAGGTTCCATCCCAGCAGCGGAAGCCACCCACTTCAACATTACTATAAGTTATGTACCTCACATTCCTCAGTATCCGTTGAACCCCATCCGCAAGCATTAACGCAGCAAGCCCCTTAGTCATCTTCTTCTTCTTCATCTTCGCCTTGATACTATTCACAACATTGAGGAGTTCATCACCGTGGGTAAGCCGCAACTTCTCATCCCTCACAATACCACGAACCTCCTTTATCCTCTTCTCAGCCTCCTCCTCAGAGAGGCCGCCCTTGACCAACAGTTCTTTTACCTTATTTGAACCAGTTATCTTGATGACTTCCTCTTTCTCATACTTCTCCTCAAGCTCCTTGTAGTATGCGTCGCCAAGCTTAGGGGGGTCAACACCAGTAGCCTGCTTGATGCCCTCGAAGTCAATAGGGAGGCCCAGCTTTACAAATGTGTAGACTATGGTGCTTATTCTCTCCTTGAGGGGGTCTTCATCATTAGTCTTGTCGTGAAGCTCCTTAAGTATCATCGCAACACTCACTGAGTCGACTCCCAACCTACCCAGCCAACCGGCAATTGCTAACGCGTATTCCTGCCTCTTGCCAGGCTTATAGCCGTCAATGAGCGCTCCAGCAATCTTAATGACCGTGCCGCCACCTAGGCGAATGAGCATAGCCTCGGCGGGCTTGGTTGGTGTGGTAATGCCCACGGCAGTGGCGTTAGCATTGGTTCCCTCTGCCTTAGGCCTTAGTGCATCTATAAGCCTCTTGACTTCATCACAGGTTAATTTAACCCCGGCACCAACGTTCAGTATATCAACCCTCATCCATTTGCCATCGGTAAACCTCACAGGCTCATAGAATACCCCCGATGGATGCCTCCCGAATATTACCTCATAATTATTAACCATGACCTCAATGACTTCCCCCCTGACTGTGGAAGCCGGTATGCAACTCACCGGCACCCTGGCGGCAATGTACATCCCGCGCCTCAATGCGCTTAATGGCGCCTCCTCCCCAGTCACCACATTCCTACATTTACAATCCTCACCCGGTGCAGTGCATTCGCACTTAACCTTGCCCTTCGGCCTAGGCCCAGTTAAACCGCAGAGTGAACCTGGCCCACAAAGTTTGAGGGGCCAATCGCTCCCAAAGGCCTGTTCAAGTATCTTGAAGCCGTCATCTGGGTCATCAATGTCGAGGATTATGACGCCCTCATTCTCATTAATCTTCCCACCAACTACTGCGATGCCTGCAGCCTTCCTCAATGCATTGAACACCTTCTCCTCCGGTATTGGCTCATTCCAACCCTTGACCCGTGGCTTCTTATCGGCATCAACCGGTACAATACGGAACCCCAAGTCCATTAGTAGCTTAGCCGCATCCTTGAGGTTGAGGTTGGCTGTTGCATCACCCATGCCCATCACCTTCGAAAGGCCTTACCCTCAATGTGACGGTGCCATTGACTAAACCCCTTACATGCCAGGGTAAAGGTACGACCAAGGCTGTTTTCTTTTTAGTTCGAAGAGTTGCGATGAACGAATATCTGTCATTGACAATGACCTCAACGTGTTGCCCAGCCCATTGCCTTGCGATAATTGAGCAGCCATGGTTCAAGGCCAGTGGAATATACACATGTGAAACACCGTGGACTTTCCCCTGCAGGACTAGCCAGCCCTTGTCCCAACATTTACCACCCGTAATGCTTAAATACCCAGGCTCAGTTATCACCATGGGCCATCACCTCGCTTGGCCCGCGGGAATGCCTTGAATGGTGACGAGCGCAAACCCCCATCACCCCAAACCACCCCTCCTCTCTTCCTCAATGACTAATGTGGCATCTAGTTCACTTGTCCTGCTTCTTATGGCTTCCCATGTTGGCGCCATCCTTGTGGGTAGGAAAAATGCAATATAAGGTACATCATGTTGCCTTAGCAGCGTCACCCTGACCCTTGCTGATACGTTAGCGAATTCAAGGGTGGCTTCCCGCCCAAGGTACCTACTGAGTTCTCTGATTGCCCTCTGCTCGTTTACAATAGCTAGGTAGTTTCTCCCACTCCTCCATAACCTTATCGTTATGGGGATTCGAGTTTGGACTACCACACTCTGCATAGAAACACCGTTCGCATGCCCCCTTATAAAGGTAACCTTGCCTTGCGAATGCGAATGTTAAGTGACGCTGATGTGGGTGAGGGTTGGTTCGCATAATCAATGGTGAGATGCGAAATTGATGTGAATTCTCAACCAGGGGTTCATGGTTCTAATGCGAAAGCTTTATAAGCATGTACAACGCTTCTGTGGTTATGGCGGTAGTACCACGATTCAACAAGTATCTATTCCCAACGGTTGAGTGCGTGATAATCCACCACGGTCGACTGCGTGGGGAGCCTGTGCCAGTCTACGACTTGATTAGCTGCATGAGGGAGCAGGGTTACAAGGGGATGAGGAATATTTACGCTGGGCTTAATGCCGCCATCCAAGATGGGTACGTCACTAATGTGAACAGTGGTGATGAGAGGAGGCCCCTCTACGCACCAACGCTCTTGGGTGCCGTGGACACAGGAATCTACATGGCGGTTGTCAACATCCTGTATAGGGGGGTTACGCCCAGCCCTGAGTCTGCCAGGATATTCATATCTACAATGAGGAGTGTCGTCTTCTGGACTGCAGTGAGGAGGTTCTTCTACAAAGTGGCTGTTGCCACAGTGCTAAGGAGGCTTGGGGTAATCATTGCCAGGAATGCACCCCCTGACCTTGAATTCTACCTACGGGTGGCTGACGAGTACGATTACCATACAGGCGATGCTATTGATTATTCTATAATAATTAAAGCGCTAACTGGGGGTGAGGTCAAGGGCTTGCCAAAGTACCGACTCGCCAACATCATTATTGACACGTATCGTAAAACCTCCTACATAGTTCAAGAGATCCTATCCTACACAAGCATTTTTGCACATTGCGATGTCGTGTCGCTTAGGAATGAGGTTGTGAACTACCTTCGTGAGTTGATTGGGGAGGGCCAGGAGAAGCAGGCGTTAATCAGCGAGCTCATGAAGACTCTCGATGAGGTTGTGGAGCGTGCCAGGAGGGCGACAATCCCACTGGCCTACAGGTTCGCTCGTGGCCAACTAACCGTAACCAATAATGTTACAAGTGTAGATGCTACTTGAACAATTCTATTGAGGTGGAATTAATGGTTACGGTTGATGTGGGGTTAAAAACATGCAGGGTTGAATGTTGTTGTTACGTTGTGGTGGTCTCCTAAGCCGTAGGTCGTGGGTTCAAATCCCACCGGGCCCGCCAGGG
>NZ_LCTF01000045.1 GCF_001663375.1 Caldivirga sp. MU80 | reverse complement strand
CCTTAGTCGCCATCTTCTCCTCTAACTTCTTCAAGTCGTCCTTCGTAGCCATCCTTTCCTCCAGCTTCCTCAAGTCGTCCTTGGTGGCCAGGTTCTGCCAGGGCATTAACTTAGCCAGCACCTCATAGATTACCTCCGGCTTAGCCGTGAGAACCTCCACTAGGATCTCCGGGTACTCCATCAAGACCCGCTTAATCTCCTCAGCCAAACTCACCAACTCACCATTTGAATGCATTGTCAGTGAGTTATAAACCTTATGACTCCCCCTGCCCTATTGAGGCGAAGAAACAAAACACCAACCGGCACACTAAAACCTCAAGCAAATAACCCTATCCTAAAGGATGAGACTTGACCAATGCCATGATGATGGTTGCACCCAGCTAATGTGCACATGGATGGATGATCTATTCCCGGTTACAGTTAGGTAACTAATGGATGTGGTGGTTTGCATGCCTATCTGTGTGCCTAAGCGAGTATTACCTGCACCTATGCCCGCTATGTTTAGGTAATTCACGTAAACGATGGCCCAATTGGCCTGCCCAGCACCGTTAGTCCCATCAACCCCAAACACGTAAGACCCACTGCCCGGTGGTGTGTAGTAACCGTTTAGGTTTAGTGTAAAGCTTGCTGACTGCCCAGTATTCATGTCATAGGCCACGCCGCTGAGTGTGTTTGTGCTTGGGTTGTAGGTAACGGTTATGCATATGTAGTCACCAGGCCTGGGCTGGAAGTACCCCGTGCCAATACCGTCCCAACCGGTGTATGGCCAACCGAGGTTTGGCGATGGGTATGGACTAACATATGCCGTGATACCGTTTGGGTTAGTTACTAACCATACGTCCCACTGCCCAGTGGCACCGCTTGTGCTGTATGCGTACTGCCACAGTGGATTCCACTCAACCACAATGTAGGTTCCACTGCTTTGGGGGAACATCACGTCACCCTGCACTGGAGATATGGCCCTCGTATAGATGTTGGAGGCTACGTAGGGTATTGAGTAATTGTAACTGGAGCCTATGCCCCACATTGTTGGAGTTAGAAATAGGTATATTATGTAGCCGTCACCCACATACGGGTATACGGAGGCTGATGGGTTATTGTAAGAGTACGTACCGATCATCGATATTGTCACCGAGCCTCCGCTGTAGTATTCCTGCCAAAACATGGCGCCCGAGGACCAGGATTGACTTGAGGGAACCATCTTAAGCACGGGCTGGTTTATGCTGGTTGATATGTAGTTCCAGTACTGGCTCGCTGTCGATGGCCCATAATACACTGGCCATTGATTTGTTGGTGTACCTCCATTGTCGCCCTGGTACACGTGTGGTACGTAGAAGGCTTGTAAACCGTTGAGTAGGTTCATTACGTCGGCGCTGGGTGGGTTTATGGTCTCGCTGAACGAGTACTGGAACGTTACTCCGGGTGTTGGTGTGTAGTTATACTGACCACTCAGTGTTATTGAAGTACTTGACACAGTCATGTTTAGGGTTAGTTTTTGTATCAATAGGTAATTACCAACACCAAGGCTGAAGCTTCCCGGTGTTGGGTATATCATTGTGCCGTTCACGTAATCATTAGCCAAGTACTTGCTTGGAGTGAGGGTCATTGTTAATGTGCCTCCTGTGGCCGTGTGGAATTCAACGAGCGGTGTGGTTAATACGTAACCACTCGTCGTGCTAAGCGTATAGCCTGTTATCGTCGTCGTGAAGCCACTAGTTGTTTGCGACCATGAGGAGCAACCGCATGGGCATTGCCCAGGTACCACGGTTATTGGCGAGCTAGTGGGCTTAATACTTACTCGGCCCTTGTAATTGAACACGACGTCGGCTAATACAATACCCGCAACCGCAATAAGCATGAGGGCCACGGCAAGGAGTCGCCTAGTCCTCGCCATAATCAACCACCCCTACACTTACTGGCTGTTTAAGCCCGACCTTCACAGTCTCTGCGATGGCTGTTTTTAAATCCACCTCAATAGCCTCACCGCCCCTAACGAGCCATAATGAGCCACCTTGCCTAACTATCTTGATGCTCTCGACCTCAACGCCATGCTCAATCCTGGAGTACTCAATATGTAGCACCTTGAGCACCCGCTCAATCGCTATTATTGGGTCCTCAATCACCCTAGTGCCCAACCACCTGGCCCTCGTGGCCATGTTGAATATCGAGAGTATGGTTAGGGCTAGGAGTATGTAGGTTGGTAACCCAAGCACGGGCTTCGTTGATAGGAGCACGTATATGTAGCCAGTGGGTGTCGGGGCTATTGTGTACCCATGGAACTGTAGGTACCTTTGCTGGAAGAGTATTGTGTCCATGAGCATTGAGAGGGAGAGTACGGAGAAGAGGGCGGCTAGGTAGAGCGAGTACCTACTCCTACGCCAAATGAGTGGTAATAAACCGGCATCTAGGGCGAAGAGCCAGATCGCGTAAACCGTTGGTGGTGGTATTACGTGGGTCTCACCGAAGAACCTAACCACATAGCCCCACGGAGTGAGGCTTATTGAGTAGTTCGCACCACTAATCGACCAGGCGGGCATGAATACCCAAAGCACTATGAAGGCAATGGCAAGTGCGAATTGGAGGAGCGCCTCGACCCTCATGACCCACCACCCACTATAAAGGTCTTTGTTAATAAGGTGTAACTAGTGATGTTGCCCGTCGGGTACATGTAGGTCACCCCGATAGGTAGCCAGAGCGTGTATTTGCTGAAGCCGCTGAGGTAGTTGCAGGAGTACACGTAGGTGTACCTACCAAGGACTGGGCTCACCCGTATCATGAGCGTTACATTGTGGCTCCCGGCTGGGGCGTAAACCGTGATATTGACGATGCCTATGGTCTCGAAGACGTAGTAGCCGGGCGTCGATACTGTGAATAGGCTCATGTTGATTATGGGCCTAATCACGACTGGGACCACCGTATTCACACTCAACGTCACGTTTAAGACGCAGTCGGCATAACTCACGTTGGTGATACCTATCGTGTTAATGATGTGGATTGGGGCTACGTCGAAGAAGGCTATGTAGGCTCTGCTACCATTGAGAGTACCACTCACGATGCCCTTAACCCCAACGCTCGCCAGACCCATCCACTGGGGCGTTAGTGGGAGTTTGGCGATCACCGTGCCGTTAATTATCGTAACATTAACCACCTGCCCAGTCTCCACAACCTCAACCCAACCACCCGTTGGCGTGAATGCCAAGGCGCCGTTATTGATGATTGCGAGCCTTATGTAAACGCCGTTCGCCGTCACGTTTATTGATTCAACCTTGATGTATGGGTCATTACTTAATGTTGAGTAGCGAATGAGATTTGGGGCTGTTTGTGCCGTGCCCCAAATGAGGGTTAGGGCGATGGCTATGGAGAGGATGGAGATAAGGAGGGTGATTTTGAAGGGGTTTGTTGCCACAAGGGCGTCACCTCACTATGTTGGCACGGGCACTGAGACACTAGATATTACGTTATAGCCGAAGTTCACCGTCACTGTCTCAGTTGACGAACTCGTTACAGGTAGGTTAGGCACTACCTTAATGCTTATGTAGTAGGTGCCAGTGCCTAGGGAACATGAGCTTGACGGTGTCGTGGTTGGCGAACCGCTGCTTATTACCTGGAATGTGCAGATTGTTGTGCCGCTGGTGTTCTGTATGTCTATGGTCATTGATTGAACGGGCGCCGTTGTTGTTGTATAGCTTGGGTTGACCGAACTAACGTATATGTAGCCAGCCGTGTTCACCGTTAATTGGCCAGCCTCGTAGTAGTAAACAGCCGAGGAGTTGGTTATTACTAGGTGGTTATTACTAGGGTCGCCGTGAAGCCTTCGTAGTTGTTTCCAGTGAAGTTTATGTATGGCTCGGCCGCCGTGTTGGTGGGCCCGGCGTTCAGTCCTGTGCTGAATGACAGTGGTGCTGTTGTCATGGGCTGGACGTTTATGGTGCCTGTGTATACGAAGATTACGTCGGCTAGTGCTATGGTTGCCACTACAGCCAGTGCTACCAGGAGTAGTATTGGTGCCCTCCTGCCTATTCTTGTTCTGTTCGTCATCGTTGCCCCTCCAAAAAACCTTTATAAGCCTTTCTTTCAATTTAATGAGAAGTCCATGGTCTTTAATTAAGTGTTTATAAAAGAGTTGCCTGTTTGCTTCATGGGTTAAAGCTTAATTAGGGCTTGCCTGGTCATGGTTTGTGGTTATTAAGGTTAAGGTGCCTAGGGGTTCCTTGGCTGAGGATATTGTTTACCACGCCAAAGCCTTGATCACTGGTTTTAAGGAGGTTGTCGAGCCGAATAGGTTGACTATTCAGTATCCGAGGGAGGTTAGGTGGGTTCCTGAGAGGTTTAGGGGTTGGATTTTGCTCGATATTAGGAAGTGCATCAGTTGCTTCCAGTGTGCCTGGGCGTGTCCAGTGAATGCTATTCAGATGTATAGGGCTCCGAATGGTAAGTGGTACCCGGGCATTAGGTATACGGAGTGCATACTTTGTCACTTCTGTGTTGATGCATGTCCCGTGGGTGCGTTAATACCAACCCCCATCCACGATGTTGCCTACGTAGACTTTGATGAGGTTAAGTTTAAGCCTGAGGATATGTCTAGGATACCGGAGTATGTCTATGATGAGTCTGAGAGGGTTATCAAGTACGAAATTAAGGATGGCAAATTATTAAAGATTGCCCTGCCTAAGGAAGAAATCACGAAGAGATTAGAGGAGCTTGATAAGACAATTGAGAAATCGCCATCAACCACCACCGCGGGATCCGAGCCTTAATTGAGTATGCGCCCTTAATCGGCTAGTTAATTGTTAATACCCTAGTTTTTACTGGCGCATTAATGAGCATTAGGGTTAGGGTTGGTATCCGAATACCCAGATTCCCCAGTGTAATTAGTGGTGGCATTAGAATCCTAAGCGAGGCTAACTTCGATTTCGGTGTTCAACTCGATAAAACGAAGCTCCTGAAGCTCATCGCCTTCGGCATAGCCAGCCCCACCGAGTTGACTAGGAGGACTAATATCCCGAGGACCAGGGTGTTTAGGTACCTCAACGCCTTGATTAAGCGTGGTTGGTTGGTTAGGAGGGATGGTGGTTACTACCTCACAGCGACGATATTCCTGGTCTATAGGGTTAGGGAGTTGGGTGATTATGTGGTGCTCGAGGTCCTGAATGATAAGGGTGCCATAGTTGACCAAAAGGCGGGTCTTGTAATAATTAATGGTAAGGAATCACCTAAGGCATGCCCAAGATGCCCACTGCTTCAAGAGTGCACGAAGAATATAAAAAGCATTAGTAGGTCGCTTGGAATTACGATTAAGTCAGCAGCTCCAGCTGATGCCTATTTGGAGTTGATTAGTGCAATAATAAATGAGGGGCTAGTGAAGATGTTATTGAATGATTATATAGACCTGCATATCAATAATGTTTGAAAATTTGAAATAATTAATGGATATTAATACTGGGTTATGGCATGAATTTCTTAATTAATTTCACAACTTCCGTGGGCGTCCTCGCAACAGGCACGTTTACCTCCTGGAAAGCCTTGACCTTGCTTTCATAGGATCCCATACCCATACTAACGATCGCTCCTGCATGCCCCATTCTCTTGCCAGGTGGTGCCGTTCTACCTGCTATATACGCCACCACAGGTTTCGTAACCTTACCAGAGCCTATGTATTGGGCTACCCTCTCCTCCATCGTACCACCTATCTCTCCAATGACGACTATGTACTTAGTCTCTGGATCCTCCTCAAACATCCTAACCACTTCGATCATGTCCGTACCTATTATTGGATCGCCGCCTATACCCACGACTGTTGATTGACCAATACCTGCTTGGGTTAGGTGGTAGGATATTTCGTAGGTTAGGGTCCCGCTTCTCGATACTATACCCACGGGTCCTGATTTCGTGTATATATGATTGGGTAATATGCCCACCTTAGACTTGAGTGGGCTAACGATACCAGGGCAGTTTGGTCCTATTATAGTTACACCCCTCCTCTTTGCGTAGTTTACGAACCTAAGTGCGTCATGTATTGGTATGTGCTCTGTTATGATTACGATTAACTTTATCCCTGCGTCTATTGCCTCGTAGACGGAGTCTGCCGCGAATTGGGCTGGTACGAATACTATTGATGTGTTTATGTCTGGGAATTTCCTAAGGGCTTCCTCAACTGTGTCAAATACAGGTACACCCTGCACATTCTGCCCACCCTTACCTGGTGTTACGCCAGCCAGAATCTTCGTACCGTACTGAAGCATGTACTGCGTGTGCCTTGATCCTTCACGCCCGGTTATTCCTTGTACGATAACCTTTGTGTTCTCATTAATTAATATAGTCATTCCTCATCACCCCTGTAGTGTCTTTATGGTTTTTGATAACGCGTCCATTGCCTCCTCAGCGGTTTCATATGTTTTAAGCCCTACCTCAGCCAGTATCTTCCTACCCTCCTCCTCGTTAGTCCCCTTTAACCTAATGAATATTGGCTTATTCGTTTTAACCTCATTCAGTGCCTCAACCACGCCTTTAGCAACCTCGTCACACCTTGTTATTCCACCAAATATGTTTATCAACACTGCCTTTATCCTATCATCGGTGAGAAGAATCTTTAATCCCTCCCTAACAGAGTCCTTACTTGCACCACCACCAACGTCCAGGAAATCCGCTGGTTCATGCCCAAACTCCTTAACCAGGTCCATGGTTGCCATAGTTAGTCCAGCGCCATTAGCCATTATGCCCACGTAGCCCGTCAACTCAACGTAGTGCAGACCATACTTCCTAGCCTCCAACTCCTCCATTGTGTAATCACTATCCTCCACACTAATGTCCGGGTGCCTGTACAGTGAGTTATCATCTATCATGACCTTAACATCGAGCGCCACTAACTGACCGTCTGTTGTTAGTGCGAGTGGGTTTATCTCGACAAGTTCGGCGTCGTACTCCGTGAACACCCTATACATTGCCTTGGCAACTGTCACGAAGTCCCGAGCCGCAGAACCTTCTAAACCGAGCTTCTGGGCGACACCCCTTATCATGTAGTCCCTGAGTCCCTCGTAATCATCAATATAAAGCCTAATTATCTTCTCAGGGCTTTTTCTCGCGACCTCCTCAATATCTACACCGCCCTCTGTTGATGCGAGCATTAGGTAGCCCCTATTCTCCCTATCGAGTGTTATTGATACATACAACTCCTTAGCCACATTAACACCCTCCTCAAAGAGGACCTTCCTTATTGGGTAATCCTGTATCACCCTTCCCAGGTAATCCCTCGCCGCATTCTCGGCATCCTTTAGGGTATCAACCCTCCTAACAAGCCCCATCTTAGCCCTACCTGCAAAGGGCACCTGGGACTTTGCAAATAGTGGGAATTTTAGCGTACTTAGTATGTTTATGTCCTCAACACGCGTTACTATGGCGCCCCTGGGTATTTTGACGCCATACCTATTCAACAACTCCTTACCCTTATACTCAAGAAGTCTCACGTTAATACGTTAGAGAGGCTCTGCATTTAAGCATTTACATTATTTAACTGACCTCCTTCTTTTTGGGTTTCCTTGCCTTTATTGGCTTCTTGGGTTTATGGTTTCTGTTCATGTAGCGCCGTTTGGGCATTTGGGAGCGCGCCAATCATTGGTACTATCAAGCCTTGTAAAACGAATCGGACATGCCCAAAGCCTTGAGTACCCCAATCTACCCAATGACCAATAACCAAGCAAGAACGAAGACCCAAACCAAAACAACCACAACAAGGCTTGTCGCTCGTTTTATCAGCTCATAACCCTAAGGAACCTGGTGAAGGCTTCATCGGCCTCGTCCTTAGTGGGCACCTGGATTATTATCGTAATGCCGGGCATGGATAGGGCATTTTTACGTGCACTAGCAATGTCCGTAAATTCTTTAACCTCGTTATTCCAAATAACAAATACCTTACCACCATGCTTTTTCACGTCCATATACTTAATAACTGCCCTCCTTATCAGTTCCTCAAGACCCTCAATTCCCACGATGTGTTTAGTGTGATTAACTTAAATTTAAATCCACCCTTACGTTAATGTAGTAATGCCATCACTAAATGACCTAATTAGGGATTTGAAGCTAAGTGACGTATTGATGGCGCTCATCACTGCCTATAAATCGGGCAATAGCGATTATATATTATCGGCTGCCGATATAATTCACAGCGAGTTCACACACGTAGTTTCAGAGAATGAGGAGATCAGCGAGGATAGGCTTAGAAGGGCTTCAATTCTGCATGCCCTATATTGCCTGGATCTCGGGCTCCTAAACGCACTTAGGAAGGTGGAGTTTATGATTGATATAGCCTCATCATTAAATGACGCCCTCATAAACAATGATACCTCAAAGCTCACCCAATCATTAATTGCGGCGGTTGCGGCAATACTTAAGGGCGATTACTCATGGGTTAATGGCACTATGAGCGTACTGAATACGGCAACCAGTGCACACCCACTATTGAGGGATATTATTAAATCCTTCCTTGAATTGGTGGATATGCTTAAGCCATTGGTTTCCTCCTTATGATAACTAGGTTCTTACCCTCAACCTTCCTGACCTCAACGATACCGAGACCCTCAAGCCTCTTCACTATCCTCCACACCGTTGTTCTAGGGATCCCCAAATCCCTCGATATATCTCCCTCAAACGCCGAACCACCCCTTGACTCTATGTACCTAATTATTGATAACTCATAATCACTAAGTCCGTAGGTAATGCCCGAGCCACCATGCCCACCCCTCCTCCTAAAAAGGAGCACCATTATTGATAAGACCACCGCTGTAATGAGTATTATCACCATGGCCAAAGATAGCCCTTGATATGGGCTGGGCGGGCTCGGCTTACCAGTCACAGCACTTGTTGCCGGCTTCGTCATTACTGTGTACAATATTGCGCCTGGTCCCCGCGTTAATAAGACAAGTTCCTTATTGACCATCGACATATTCATTATCGAAAGCGTAATATTATATATAAGGGCGTCATTAGGTATTATGACCTTCACTACGTCATCCGTGGTAATGTTAATCCCAATGAAACCATCTACTACGTACACCTTGGGTATGTACATAATTGTCACGTTAGCAGTCCCAAACACGGGTATTATTATATAAGTACTATATGGTATGTAAGGCTTTGGTGTACCATTGATGTAGAGTAATATGTAGGATTGCGGTGTAGCAGGTAGGGTGAGGTTTACGAAACCACCTGTTAATGTGGTGCTCATGCTCATTGTGGGTGTTCCATTGCTAAATATCGTCAAAACCCACACCAACAATGGTATCAACATACCTACCAATCCAGCGTAATCAAATTATTAAAAAGTTCCTCTCTGAAGGTTGCCATCATTGCCCAATTTTATCGTGATCAATAATGTTAGAGAATAGAAATTTCTACGGTTAATCTTTGCTTGGTTTAATTTTCAATTCTCAAGCGTTACGGGACAATTGCGCCCCGTGTTTTTGTGCACCTTCTCTGCCTGTTGTAGTGCGTAGTCTATGTTTATTAGTACTTCCCATAGGCCATCCAATACTTCATTTAACTCGACCCCGCCTAACCTAGCCCTCGCAATTAACCCCAAGCCGTACTCCACCAAGCCCCTCAATTCACCAGTGCACTGATGTCGATACATCAACGCCCCATTAATTTTGAGTTTTAAAAAACTTTCTATCCCTAACAAATCACGCCAGCCTAAACTCCCTAATTACCTCCCTGGCACTTCTTGGTTTGACCTCTAGTATCTCCACCTCATCTAGTGGTCTTATTCCGTACTCCTCCCTCACCTCCCTCGGTATTGTGAATTGCCTACTCACCGTGTGCCTAGTCCTCAGTAATTGAACACCCCTCAATTCAATAACATTGTCACCGTATTTAATAACCACATCAACATACTTAGTACCCTCAATACCGAGGGTCCTGACCAGGCTTGCCGGCAGGAGGACTTGGTTGTTTATGTAAATTTTCGCCCTGTACGGAAGACCTGTTACATTTATGGGCCTCGCCATCAATTACTAATTGTATTCAATCCCACTTAAAAATATTACTTAGTAATTTTTCAATGATTTATAATTAATAATCATGCAAAATTAAACTAAAAGCCCAACTCTAGTCCAAATTATTATTGAAAAATATTCAAATAAATATTCCAAATAACCTTATAACTAAATTGAGCTCATTGTTGAGTCTATGAGTATGTAGGATACGTAGCCCATGACTGGTGCATAGATCAATAGCGTTATCACCAGTATCAATGTTGGCTCTAACTGCAATGGGCCTAGGTATATTGGTCCCAGTGGAGATAGCGTTATTGCCATTAGGACGAGCAATATGGGTAGGAGAAGAGCCATGACTAGGTATATCTCCAGTAGGAAGCTTAGGGTCTGGGTTGTCGACCTCAGCTTATTGAACCTATTCCTAATTAGGTAATCGAGTTTTAGGAACAACACATCAGCCACATTACTGGATACCCTGTAGGACTCGACCAGAAGCCCCATTATGTCGACATAGACCTGGGACGGAACCCTCTCAACACTCCTCCTTATCGCCGAAACCACGTCTAACCCACCCTCCCTAACATCCCTAAGTATTATCCTGAACTCCCTAGCTATCTCGGGATCCCTCTCCACAAGGGCCAGTGTGTTTATTACGTCCATTAAAGTCGCATTGCTCGCGAGTAGGGGTATCGCCGTCAATAGGGTTGTAATGATGCCCCTATCGAAATGCCCAGCCCTGGTCTTGACCCTAACCAATGCGTACAGAAGGACCGCCACATAATCAATGATGAGTACGAGCACTATAATCAGTAAAACATTTCTAATAACTACGAACTTCATGAACACAGCCAATATTACCAGCGGCACCTCTATTAACGGTATATAGGCAATCACGAACCTGAACACATCAGCATTTAACGTGTAACCACTCAACCTATACAACCTATCAACATAATTGCTCACCCAAAGTAGGTATGAACTCAATGGATTCCTCAAGGTAACTCACCACCAAGCACCCTGCGGTACGTACCCTCAGGATCTACGTAGTAGTTCCTTGTAACCCTGAAAACAGCCTCAGGGCTCTTGAAACCATACTGGGCCATCGCCTCAATCAACCTCCTCCTACGCTCCAACTCCCTGGCTACCTCCTCCTCGGTGACCCTACCCATACTAACCAGGTCAGCAACTACCTTACTCCCGCCAACCTTAATAAACCTCTGTGATGTCCTGTCCCAAACGTATACCGGGTTCGTTATTGGCTTGTCACCCCTAACCTCGAGCAACTCCACAACATTGAGCACCCGCCTAACTATGGCATTACCAAGCCTAACCCTACCCACCTCAATGAAGATACTCGCCACAGGCAACAACGCCCTAGGCACGCTCATGGGTTTCGAGATTAACCTCCTAACGGCAGCGTCTATCGAGCCCGCGTGTATTGTAGTTAAACCAACATGCCCACTGGCCATGGCCTGGAAGAAGACGTAGGCCTCCTCACCCCTCAACTCCCCAATTACTAGGTAGTCAGGCCTAATCCTCATTGATAACTTAACCAGGTCATACATGCCCACATTGGCTACCTCAGGCGTGCTCGACTCCCTCGTGACCAGCGGTACCCACTGCTCATGGGGTATATTGATTTCCCTAGTATCCTCAACAGTCACAACCCTACTCTCAGGCCTTATCATAAAAAGCAATGCATTCAGTAGCGTCGTCTTGCCAGCACCCGTTGGCCCAATTATTATCATGCTGACCCCATGCTCAAGGAGGAACCATAGGAAGGCGATTATTTCCGCAGACGATACCCCTTCACTAACTAAGTCAACTATTGTGAATGGCACAGACCTGAACTTCCTAATAGTTAATATTGGGCCATTGGGAGCAACCTCCTTTAACGAAACCTCCGCCCTAACCCCCTCAGGCAACAACCCCTCTAGGATTGGTTGGGCCGAGCTTATGTTCTTGCCAGCGCGTTGGGAGACCTTAATTATTAAACTATCGAGCTCCCCCTCATTGAGGACTATGTTCGTTCGCAAATTCTCATACCTACTATGCCAAACATAGACGGGCTTGCCTGGGCCGTTTATGTTTATGTCCTCAATAAGCCCATCCCAGAGCAGTGGGTTTATCTTACCGTAACCAACGGAGTCACGAGTTACGTAGTACATCAAAGCCTCAAACTCCTCATCACTAAGGTTAAGTCTCAACTTCTCCGTAATTGACTTCACGGCCTCCCTAACCTTATTGTCAGTTAATTCGGTATTATCAATCAGTAATTTGCTATTTAGCAGGTACTCCCTGACCCTGGCGATTGCGCTTGAGAGCTTGTCTGTGATTGGTGGTTCAACGACCCTATATACATAGAGACCACTCCCTGGCTCCCTATATATTATGACGGCTATCAACCCACCAGCTAACTCGTACTCATCAATAACATTAATGGCATTGTCACCACTCATAACCAGGTCCTCAATATAATGATTAGGAATTTAAACCATTTTATATATTATTCTCAAAGAAACAACGATGCGCGAGGTACAGAGGCAGCGATTAATAGATGCGGTATCCATAACGCTCATCCTAGCCACAATAGCCACAATATTCATCGTTTCACCAAAGGCGCCAATTACCTTTCAATTCGGTAAATCAACAATAACGATACCCATAGTGAGTAATATTGAGTACGGGTCCACACTAGCCATGCTCATTGCCGCTGAATTATTAATCACAGCAATACCTAGGTACAGGGTCTGGAGGGTAAACACGGATGTCGATACAGAGCTACCCTCGGTAATAAGGGTTATTAGGGATGGCTTGAGTTCGGGGCTAACACTTAATGAAATAACGGGGCTTGTGAGGAGGGTTGGTAAGGGAAGGGTTGGCGAAATACTGAGCAGGGCCGTTGCCGCACAGATGAGTGGTGAGTCCACGATTAGGGATTACGTACTTAAGGAGGCTGGGCGTATAGGTAATGAGAACCTCGCCTCACTTGCAATAATACTCGACACGGTACTTAGGAGGGGCACTAGGGAGGTCGAGGTTCTCGACATGGCGTATAGATCATTTGACTCCTACCTATCCTACACTTACGAGAGAAATGTCTCATTGAAGCCCTACGTTGCACTGATCTACGTAATAATGATACTCTATGTGGTGCTTGCATCAATAATAGCCTACTTCCTACTACCGCAGATAGCCCGCATGTCCCTAAGTACCGTTAGTGGCGTCCCAGCACCGACCGTGAGCATCACCACAATACCCACGCAATTATTCGCCACCCTGCTAGGGCTCAGCATAATAATACAGTCCCTAATTGCTGGGGCAATCATTGGTAGGGTAACCTACGGCAAAGCCTCGGTTGGGATGCTCCATGCATCAATACTAATGATTGTATTGACCGCAGTAAATTACATACTATACCTAACCCTCTACCTACATTGAGACTTTTTGCTTGTAATTGGTGGCTGGGTAATCACCAAATAATATTATTACTCACCTTGGTACTACATACGTAAAAAGAGTATTTCTGGAGGGTATTCCGTGTAAAAAGCTAAATTGAAAGTTTATTAAGATGCAAGCACTCGGTATCATGTATGGTGAGCAGGAATAGGAATGCAAAAAGGGGGATTGAGCCAATAGTTGCTGCAATACTGTTGATAGTAATCACGGTGGTCGCGGCAGTACTACTGTACATGTGGTTCAGCGGGTACCTCACAGCAACCACCGGCAGGGTATCCTCAATGTCATCACCAGAGGAATTCCAGGTAGTAGCGGTGAGTCTCTCGGCAACAAATGGACTTAACGCATACATACAAAACACTGGTTCAACAACAATAACAATAACTGATGTATATATACTGAATTCAACAACCGTATGCAACGTAACAATACCTGAAACGATGATACCGCCAGGTCAGACCGCCCCAATAACAAGTTCAGTCTCAAATATAAATGAACTTACACCATCAGGACCAATAAGTTGTGTGATTGTCCCAGGCACATCGTACCTGGTGAAGTTCGTAACTGCTGAAGGTACTCAGTACGCTGTTAGTGTTGTTGCTTCGTCATAGGTCGATACTATGAGTATTAAAGGGTTTCATAAAAATCAAAATAACTTTTCCTTTTCTTCTCCCAATTATTTTGGCATTAGTGAGGTTGTTGGCGCAACAATACTCCTCGCCATATCCGTGGCATTAAGCCTACTAATCTTCGGTTACTTCCACAGCTACATAAGCGAGCTAAGTAATGCACTCATTAACACACTCAATAAGCACTGCGAGTTTGAGGTCATGAGTGTTGTTGCCAACACCTCGGGCTCCACCATAACGTCCCTAAGCATTGTATTGTATAATTACGGTGGGGTGGCCTGCCCAATATCTGGGGTTTTCCTGCTAAATGGGTCAGCCATATACCCAATCAAGGTCTCAAGCAACTGCGTCACAAGCCCAATTACAATACTTAATCCAGGACAGGTTGAAATCCTCAATTACACGGGCCTCAATATACCGTATTATAATTACGAGGTTAGGGTGGTCTCCTGTGATGGATTCATTGCGGAGGGGCGCCTTGGTTAGGAGGGGTATTGGGGAGTTGTACGTGATGGTCATCATAATCGTGATACTTGTCATAGCCCTAACCATAATGTACACAGTAATGAGCGGCTTCACCAAGTACATGATGGAGCAAAAGCAGGAAATAGTAGAGCTGGAAAGCACCAAGACAAGTCTCAAAACAGGACTCAAAAACTTCACCTGTAGTGGGTACTCGTGCATAGCCACTGTTTCGGTGAGCGGCACCACCGTAATTACTGGTCCCAATGCCGTATGCGTGTTCAGGAATGCCACGGTGAGCGTAGTCAGTGAGTGCACCTATAGTGTAGGTAGTGATGGGTCAGTAAACGTTGGAATACCCCCTGAATTAAAGAATGATGCCCAGTTAAGTAGGGTCGCCTCCAGCATTACCATATACCTACCGGGGAGCGATGGTTTAGTACCGAGCATAACACTTTACATGGGGCATGTAATCGCCTACGCAGTACTAAACAGCACTGGAAAC
The DNA here is from genome assembly GCF_001663375.1 of Caldivirga sp. MU80. Classification (GTDB taxonomy): domain Archaea; phylum Thermoproteota; class Thermoprotei; order Thermoproteales; family Thermocladiaceae; genus Caldivirga. Next base: position 245 of record NZ_LCTF01000045.1, on the reverse strand, counting down.
TACGCAGTGATTGTGGTGAATAACTCAACGGGTTGGGTTAACGCCACATTGCTCGTGAACAACCAACCCTACAGGAGCCACGTAGTGCCACCAACCGGCTCCTACGCATTCACCAATGTACCTAGCGGAACCTACACACTCCTCGTAAATGGTATCATTAATGAAGCAATTCCAATTATCAATCCTGCACAAGGAATACTGTCTGCACAAACCGTACCAGTGCCACCTCAGTGTAATTATTTTAG
>NZ_LCTF01000044.1 GCF_001663375.1 Caldivirga sp. MU80 | reverse complement strand
CTGTTAGGTTTAATGGGTCGATTAGTAGGGTTGTTATAAAGCCCACTGTGTCGAGGAGTTACAGGGAATTGCTCAATGCTGTTCTTTTTGAACGTGTCAAGTACATGGGTAGGGTTGTGGTTAGGGACTACGGTGTTAGAGGCAACCAACTGTGGGTTCGTGGTGAAGTACACATAACAATACCACTAGATGTTTACTACGAGCACATGGCTAAGCATAGGCGAAACAATGGTAGGTTAGTCGGTGGTGTTGACGTTAACTCGGATAGAATCAACCTAGCAATCATTGATGAGGAGGGTGAGCTTAGGGACACCCGCACCTTCTGGTTCAGTGAGGTGACTGCACGGGGCTTTCCTAAGCACAATGCATGGGGCATCATAGGAATGAGGATTCATGAACTGTTAGATTACGCTTACCGCCATGGTGTTAAGACCTTGTTCCTAGAGAACCCAGAGATTCTCGGTAAGCTAAGGCTGATGTGGATTAAGAATGGTGATAGGGGTCATGAGAATTACAACCACAAGGTCTCAGTATTCAGGAATTCGATCATTGAGAGAATAACCCTAAAGACACCACTGTACAGCATAGAAACCAAATACGTAAACCCAAAGGGAACAACGAACTCAGAGGAGCACGACGAGTTAATGAGGAAGTATAGACTGGATAGACACACAGCATCGGCATACCTAATAGCCCTACGGGGCTTAATCACCAACGGTAATAAACACTACAATTAATCATAAAAACTGAAACTGCCCCCAGGCGATGATTACGAAGCCACTGCCCCACTGGAGTGGATAGGCGTGATTGTACCATGGACTCGGTAGCTTTAGGTTCGCAACAACCCTACTCCCATTGATAATAGTTAATATTTTACTGTTAGTGTTGAAGTAATACGTTAAACCATTGCCCGTGAATCCCATCATTAATGTTAGCGGTATCTGCGTGGCTGACCCATTGTTCATATTCACTAGCGCCTGGGTGCCATTTAGGAAATGGGCAACGACTAGGCCATTCCATGCGCTGGTAATGCCGATGATGCCTGGGATGCTTAAAGCCTTCACGACCCTATCGCTTGGTGTTAATTCCTCAAGTATCGTGTTGTTGTATGTGAGTGTTAGCTTAGGCTCATAGACTAGGTACACGTACTCGCCGTCGCTGGCGTAGCTCATTGCATCACCGCTTGTTGTTAGATTAACCACTGGCCCCCAGGTATTGCCGTGTAGTACCGAGGCTTGTAGGAGTATTGTTAGGTTACTGAGGAGGGTCATTAACTCACTGATTGATGTTGCATTGGCTGTCTTGTTTGCAATGGCGAGATTACTGTGGGTTGCTGGTACTCCTGCCCAAATCATCATCAACGAGCCGTTGTCTAACTCAACTAAGAGTGGGCTAGCCTCACCCAGGTCGTTGAAGGCTGGTAGTGGTGCCTTCATTTCCGCAGTCCCATTGAATGCTAGCCCCTTGATGATGGACACACCGCTTGGTGCTTGCCCTGTGTAGTAAATGTACGCTAGCCCATTGTAGCTGGTTATTGAGTACCCGTAGCCAAAGCTTGTATTGTTAGTTATAATGGTGACCCAACTATTAGCCGGACTGGCATTAACTATTAGAGCGGTAGTTAAGGTGAACATCATAGTTAATACTGTAAACAGCAGCCATGATTCAGCCGCTCTCATATGAGATCTAGTATTACACTAGAGGATATTTAAGCGTTACTGATGAAAAATAGGAACTAATTAAATATCGTAGGTAGATTTCATGTAAGCCGATACAATGTTCATAAGTTACCTAATACTATTACCTTAAATGACTTAAGCCCTGGAGAGCTTCCCTGAGGGTAATGGGAAGTTTTAAGCTTAATGAATGCTACTACGTGGCTCAATCACCTTAAGTAACCTAATTGTAGATGGGACCCATAAGGTTACCTTACGTTGGTTGAGGTGGTTAACGCATTGGCGTATCTACTCATATGAATGTTAAGCCTTTGCATTAGTTATATAGTTACTATTAGCCTTGTGGCCTTACCTTGGTTAGTTCCCTAGCCAGTGTAACTAGGTCTTGGGCTACTTCAACAGCGTTGGCCCCGAAGACGTAGGTTATTGGTTCAATGCCGTAGCCCCCCATGTCGACCACTACCTTAGGCCTAGCCCGTATGTAGGATTCGGACACCCTGTTTACTATCTCATGTTCACTTGGCTTGCTTGACCCACCCACCTTAACCATGCCCCACCCCAATGCCTTGACGGCCTCCTCAACGTCACTCCCCCACCTCACTGAGGCCACTGCCCTTGTGGATGGGTCACTGTTGGTTACCTTTATGAGTATCATGGCCAGGTGTTCACTGGCCCCGTAGGCGGGTGGGTTCCATGCCTTAACCCTACCCCCAACCTTATCTATCCTACCTGGCACGGCAACCACGTCATTGGGGTCCCTTGGCCTTGGGGTGGCTTCAGCTATGTTCATTAGGACCCCCGGCACCAGTAGTGAGACCTCTGGGTTAGCTTCAAGTACCCTGACAGCCTCCTCTACATCCATTAGGACGGCATCCCTAGGTGTTGTTAGTATTGCGCATACACTGCAGGTGTTTGGTATGTCCTGTTTAACCAGTCTGTGGGCATTGCATAGCCTTAGGCTTGCCAGGTCCATTAGGAGCGTGTTCATTAGGTACCTTGAGGCGTCGTCAAACCTACCATCAAGTATCATCCTAACCACCGCATTACTAACAGCATCAACTAGAGCCAGCACGCCAAGCTTCCTAGCCCTATCAATGTAGTAATCGTACTGGTTCATTAGCCTATTCACCATTGGTTGAGTAACCCCAAGCACCTTAGCTATCCTAGACTGGGAGTAGCCGTTATCGGACAGTTCCTTAGCCACCCTAGCCTTAATGAGGGGCAGTACCTCGTCAACCAGGAATTCAAGCCCCAGGTTAAGCATTCTGGTCAATCGGGTTCGCTGTGTTAAACTTAATAATGGTTACTGGTTATGGGGGTTTGATTTAAAAGCCCTAGGTGGCGTCAGGCATAATGTATGGTGGCTACAGGAGGGGGCCTGTTAAGCTTTACCTAATGCCAGTTATCTTAACAATCCTAGTGCTTGTAGGCGTCTACGCAATCAGCATAACAGTGGTTACATTAAGGCACCCGGTAAACTCAACCACCATAATGTACACCACTCTGGTCTCCTGGAGCATTAACGAGACGAGGAGCCTTCTCCTTAAGGCTATTGCCGTGTCGCCAGTGCAGGACTACCTTCATGGAATTAACTTAACCACCTTCATGGGCATTAGGGTGATTAACTCCAGTGAGTTGGTGATGGGTAACTTGACTTACTGCTATGCACCGGTGGAGTTATCACTGAATAATGCGTTAATTTGGCTTAAGAACTCGACGGTGTGTGGATACACCATAACGATTAACATCTTTAACACGACTTACTACAGTGGCGTTTACCTGGTTTACATGAGGGTCTACAGGGGCGGAGTGGAGTTGGGTTCAGTGACCTATAGGTATGTTGTACCTGAGTTAAGCGTTAGGTCACCTCAGGTCAATGCCTGGTATGTCAACGGCACCGTTGTCCTAACCATGGATGCCTGGTACTACCTTATTGTTAACGAGCCTGAGCAGTTGGTTAATGCGAGTGGGCGTCAACTTTACCCACATGCCTCACTATCCCTCTGGCTATTCATGGTGCCTAAAAGGAACTGCCCATCATACTGCGCAATTAACTACACCAGTTGAGTACGCCACCCTCCAGCCCCCTTTACGCCACTGGCATCGCAACAGTTGAAATAACTTGCCAGAATCGGTGTCGTAACTATTCTGTAGAATAATTTAATTGTATAGTTTAATGCTTAGCCATTAGATTTAGATCTTGATGCGTTCACCTGGCTTAACCTTAACCCTATTCATGGCCCCATCCTTAACGTAGGCTAGGGTGCCTCCCTCCCTGGCCTCAGCCATGACCTCGCCGTTGATGTTGACTAGGTTAATTGGGTATGGTGGGAGGGCCTTCTCAACGATGCCGATGACTGCCTTACCGTTGATTAAAGGTGCCAGTATAAGCACTTCAGCCTCCAGTTCACCAAGCTCAACCTTAATTGAGCCATTGGGGTCTATGATGCCCCACTCACCGCTGGTAACCTTGTAGTAGGCGTATTGCCCACTAAGCCTCATGGGCATGCTGCTTAACCTAAACTCCTCACTAATCTTGACACCATCCTTATTAACGTTCATGAAGGCCACGGCAGGGTAACCATTCACGGTGGAGGCTAGCTTAAGCAGCACTGGTTCATTATACGGGTCCCTGAATAACACATCCCTAGTCACCAATGCAGGTTCATCAACCCTAACAACCTCACCATTACTCAGCGTTATCCACCTGATCAAATCAACGTTGGTCCTTTCAGGTTCACGGTCAGTTATGTAAACTGGCCCACCACTGAAGACCCTACTTACGGCTATTAACCTTGCCGATGGGTCGTAGCTGATCCACATGTCGTAGTCCGGGTATCCGAAGTGCGAGTAGAGTAGTGCATTGTATGCACTCCACATTGTGTGTAGCTTGGCGTCAGTCCTCCACATGGGTATGTAGTCTATTGAAATCCTCAAGGCGTTACTAATGGCGTAGTTACTGTAATTGCCCGGTAGCATTGACATGCAGTTCAGTATGTCAATGCCGTTAACTGAACCGGCAAGTTGAAGCGCAAGCTCCACAGCCCTAGCGGCCTCAGCATCATTAGCGAAGCCCCTGTAGAGGTGGTGGATAGACCACTGGTTATCAACCTTAACGAAGTTGAATCCGTAATCCCTAACAACCTTAAGCCAAGCATCATAAAGCCTAAATGCCTCACCCAACTCAGGCTTAGGCACATAACCCCTACTCGTCTTAAACCCATCAGCGTTCAGCGCCCTTATGAACTGCTCAGCCGCCCCATTCCAATAGAGGTTTATGGTGAACCATAGGCCAATGTCCTCAACACCAAGCCCCCTCAACTCCTCCGTGAGCGCCTTGAAGCCGCTTGGGAACTTAGCCTTATTGGGCTCGATACTCCTAATCATGCCGTTGAGGAGGTCCTGCCAACCATCATCAACTATAACCCACCTAACCGGGACACCCCTATCCCTAAGCCCCTTAACAATTCTAACAACGTTGCCATGGCTAAGGTCCTCGCCGAGGAGTGCATTCCAACTGCACCAACCGAGCCCATTCACGAACCTTGGCCTAGCCTTACGAACCCTAACCTTGAAGACGGCCACCTCTGAGGTGGCCTCGACAACCTTAGCCACCGCCTCATAGGGGTCATTAACCGTGGCTACTGACGCAACGTAGCTTAGGCTAATGCTGCTGCTAGGCCTACTCGTGTAAGTCATCACCGTGGGTCCCTTATCAAGCCAGGCGGTTAATTGGCCATTGGATAACGTGAACACGGCAGTGTAGGTGCCGTCGCCGTTGTCGGATAGGGCTAGAACCGTGTATGGGTAGATTTCACCGTAGCCGTTGGCCACCATTGGGTAGGACCAGCAGTCCAGTGGATCAGACTCGGCGATGCCGGTAACCTTAAGTTTAGGTGGGTACTCAGGCTTATCGGGAGGCGGTTCTGACCTAGGCTGCTTACCCTGAGCCACGTAATTGTAGTATCCAAATGCCCTACCTATGAAGGGCCCTGCCAAGCTGAGAAAGGTTAGGCTTAGGGTCCTCTTGGGCTTGGGTAGGTTTAGGGTTATTGAGGCTGGGTACTTGCTCAGGTTCTTTGTTGAATTCAGTGATATGCCGATTAGGGATACGGGACCCTTATTAACAACCTCCAGCACCCCGGAGCCGAAGCCGCATAGGTTAAAGGGGCCTATGGGTGAGTCAACGCTGCAGGTTGAGCCATCGTCAAAACTTATGGTTAGTCTTGAAACTAAGCCACCTTTACTCATTACTGTGACTTGTTGGCGGTTACTTTAAAGCATTACCTAGTTCAAGGCTAAGACTCGGACTCACCCTTACCCATCAATATGCCTAACCACGGGTTATCCCTAATGAAACTGGGTACATCACTGGGGACTTGAACATTAACACCCTGCGTCGCCTGAACCTGCCGCCTCTCCTCAACCCTCTGGGGCGCCCTCTTAAGCTCAGCCAGAGCTTGCATTAACTGGTCAACCTTATCCTCAAGTTCCTTAACCCTAGCCTCAAGGGCCCTGATGCCCCTCTCCAACGCCTCAATCCTCTGGTCGGAGCCCTGCCCCCTTGGCATTGGTGTCTCAATGGGCGTACTCCTCATGACCTCCCTAACCGAGGCCCCATCAACAACCACAACGCCTATGCCCAGCTTCTTAACCAGGGCCCCGTCTATGAAGTTGGCCACGTCAGGTGTTGTAACTATGTAGTACTTGTTGTAGAGGACCCTGTCCTTAGCCATTAGGGCAATCTCCTTGGCCACATCACCCTCGGTGGGTATTTCCAGGTAAAGGCCCCTATACATCACGGTGTTGTTACCCTCCTTACACACCAGGTACTGCTCACCCCTGTCAAGCTCAATGAGCCCATTGTCGCTTATCCACTTCTCCAAAACCTCCATTGCCTTAACCACTGTGAAGTTAACCATTACGTGATGGTAAATGTCTGTAGTTTATTATAAACCTAACCCTCTTAAACAACCTATACCCATAATTTGGCTAGGTCACTTGATGTAAGCACAGGGAAGAAGGCCCTCATGTTCTGGAGGGACCTCTCATGAGCCTCCCTATTACCTGATGATACGGCGTCACTTACTATCACGGGTATGAAGCCTAGGGCATATGCATGCCGGGCACTGGTCTCTACACCGATCTCCGTTGCTATGCCCGTGAAGACAACCGTGGACCTTCCCGAATTCCTAAGCAGTAGCTCGAAGTTCGTACCCACGAAGATGCTCCACGTGTTCTTATCAATAACCAAGTCGCCCTCCTGGGGCTTGACAACAAGCTCCATGTCCTCGGACTTGAAGCCACCCCTCCACTGCATTAGCTTAACCGTCGGGGGTTCGAAGCCCCTTGGGTATGGTGTTATCCTCGTGAAGACTACCGGTACCTTAACCCTCCTGGCGGCTTCAATAACGGTGTTTAGGGCTTTGAGGAACTCATCCCTGTTGAATATTGCATTGTAGAGGGCCCTATGGGCGTCCCAAACCACGAGTACGGAGTTGCTTGGTTTAAGTATGTCCCGTAGGGTTTCCTGACTAATGCTAAGGGCCATACCGATATCGCCAATCCCCCTTAATAAACCCTTCCAACCGTTTAACTGGGTGAACTTCCCTCCATTATAAGCCATTTAATATTGGTAAAAAATATACATATTTGTGGTGAATAATGTTTATTAAGTTTAAGGAAGAATCACCTCTATGTCATCTCAACTGGACCCCATAGCCGTGGCCAGGATGCCGGAGGGCCAAAGGGAGGGCGTGATTAGGAGTGTCTTGCAGGGACTCTTCAACATGAGTCAGGACCAAGCCTTCCAGGCGTTGAGGACGGTCATCTCCACGTTGGCCGAGCGAGCAACGGACCAGGAGTACATCAACTGGTGCTTAACAACTATGAAGGTTCTTGCAACCTACCCAGACAACGTCGTTAAGGCTGGCTTAGCCCTGAGGAGGAGTGTTGTGGCTAGTCTAGATAAGAGGTTGGCTGATAGGGACGCTACAATAATAAGCAGGGTACTTAACATGCTTGACCGGTCGACTAGGGATAAGCTAACGAGGAACATGTCATAGGTTTAAGTGCAGACAACTTACACGCTCAAATAACCACCACGCCTGTTTATGAACCTTAACCTTTTATTCACTGGCCAGTCCAAAACGGGTGTTGGCGGTAGCCTACCTTAGAGTCTCCACTGAGGAGCAGGAGCTTGGTCTCGACGCCCAGCGTGAGGGTATTGTTAGGTTTGCGTCGGCTAGGGGTATTGAGGTTAAGGCATTCTTCATGGACCAAGGCGTCAGCGGTAGTGTGCCAGCCATGGAGAGGAGGGGGTTTAGGGAGGCTGTGGATTACGCGAGGGCGAATGGGGTTAACCTGCTCATAGTGTACAGCCTGGATAGGCTAAGCCGCAGCTTCACGGACCTATTCAACCTACTTAGGCAACTGGACCAGGGGGGGATAGGCGTGGTGAGTGTGCGTGAGGAGTTCCTACAGGACCTAAACCCAATGGTTAGGAGACTGGTCCTAAGCATCCTAGCCTGGGCGGCAGACTACGAACGCTACCTGATTAGGGAGAGGACTAGGGCGGCCTTGAGGACCAGGGGCATTACCAGGGCCACCAGGCTACCAACCTACGTCGAGGAGGTTGTGGCTGAAATGTACAATGGTGGCTCATCGATAAGGGCCATAGCCGGTAAACTGGGCTTAAGCGAGAGACAGGTTAGGAAGATACTGTACACCAGGGGTATCCTCAAGCCACCACTGGGAACCTGCCCAAGATGCTTCCATAGGCTCAAGTGGGATGAGCAGTACAATACCTGGTACTGCCCAAACTGCGGATACCTAAGTGACGCGAAAAGAAGCTGAACTTTCTCCAATCCTCTTCTTTAAGATCTGGTAACGAAGGGTAGCGGTTCTCTCTTAAGGAATGAAAGTGTACGATCCTTAAGAGGGTGCTTGTGAGAGAATTAAAGAATTTACGTCACTGCATGAATTAGCCAATACAGTTAGTTCGCACTCAAGCCTTAAATTTTTTATTTTTAATTTTTGAAGTTTATTTTTTATGATAATTGATGGTAAGAAGATAGAGTTCGTGAAGGCAAATGAGAATTATAGTGAGAAAATTTATAGTTATTACAAGAGCTTAAAGATGACCCAGAGAATTACACAGTGGTGAGGTATCAAGAAGTTAAGCTTGAAGATGTAAAGAGAATAAGATGGGAAGATAACCCCATGTTTTTAGCCCTTGAAGGAAATAGGGTTGTGGGATCATTACAAATTGTAAGGGGAAAATATTTCGGCATAGCTAGGCAAAACCACGTTGGGGAATTGGCGTTTTCAGTATCTAGGGAGTTCAGAGGGAAAGGGCTAATTTACGCTTTATTCTCATACGCTTTAGAGAACGTAAAGTTAAGAATTTTAACAGCATGGGTTGATGAGAGGAATATAAGGTCACAAAAGCTTTTGGAGAAATTAAACTTTACTAAACTAGGTAAAATTGACGAGTTCATGTTCTCATTAAGAGAGGGTATTTACGTTAACTTAATATTTTACGTGGGAAACGCTGATGAAGTGTTAAGGAGAGCAAAAGAGGAATTGAAAAGAAAAGCGAATATTGGTAGTTATTGAGCTTAACTATCGGGTACTGCTTAAACGTAGAGTCTAATGTTCAGTAGTGAATTAAGATTTCGAGCAACGTAGGATAGGCAAATTCCGTGCCACTGAATAGCTCTAATTACCATATTACCTCAATTCCGATCTTATTCGCTACTAGAACTAGATCTTTATCGTCAATGACCTCCTTCCCCACCCTTTAGGGTGGGGTTTCTTGGGGTCTTGGTTGTTACCCCCTCTTTGGGGGTTACTAAAAACCCTAATAGAGCTAGTATTCACAACCCCATCCCACGTAGTGGGGCAACCCCACCCCTAGAAGGAGCGAAGCTTGACCATTATGTCATTATTTAGGCTTCATCTTTATGTATATTAGGCATTCGGGGCCTGATTGCTCTATACCGCCGTTGCTTGCCAGTTCCTTAACGATGTTCAGTGTGCGTTCTATGCCCCTGTGGTGGCTGCCAACCCAGTAGTACCTGCCGCATGACTCGCACTTAAGTAGTGTTGGATTCCTCCTAACCACGTTCATGGGTACCTTGCCGACGGCCTCCATTGAGTTGACCTTAATCAACCTGCCACCACAGATTGGGCAGAGGGAGTTGTCGCCTATGGTTGGTTTAACATTGAGCACCATTACCATTGCCGTCAACCAATGCAGGTGGTTATCGGTTAGCAGTAGGAGGGTGTCCCCGGTGCGCCTACTGTACAGTCCCCTGTCCCTGGTGACTACAAGTCCATCCACGGTTGCCAACTCCTCATCACTGAAGCTTCCACTGTACACCGCCTTAACCCCAATCATCCTTAGCCACCTAGATAACCAACCTAACATGGAGTCCACGTAAACCACCCCAGCGCTCACCCTGCACGGCTTAACAAGGCCTATTACCCTCATTAACTCCACCCCAATGCCTGTGGTGAGGTTAATAACCTACCGCCCAGCTCCTATCCCTAGCGTGATGTGAGGGAGTACGGCTGAGGTTGATGAAGTGGTCCTAAACTGACCACCGCCTTAACCCAATAATGGTTAAGCCCTGTTCACTCAGTGGGGGATGTGTCTTGGCACCTGGGGATATAGTTTATTAAGCCCTCGTGAATTGAAATAACTAATGGGCTCGGTGACCGTGGCCCCGGTGTTCCTGGATATAGTGTTCTCACTGGCCATTGTTATAATAGGCTTTGTGGTTTTCATAGAGTCCCTCAGCGACTACAGGATGGTCTCGGCGGTGAAGAGGATAATATCCAAGAGCATCCCGATAAACCTGGTTAACGTTAGGCAGTACGCCGTTATTCAACTTTACCAGAGGGGCATGGTTAGGGGTTACTTCAAGGTGGCTAATGCTTCGTTGAGGGATCCATCACTGGGCTCAGTGCTTGTGAGTAACGATAAGGTTATGCTTAAGCTTGCTGAGGGCATTAGGCCACCCACGAGCGGCGACATTGATGTGCTGGTTAGCACTAGGGGTAGGTTGGATGAGTACTACATTAGGGGTAGGGTTAGGATTGAGGTGAAGCTGGCTGAGTAGTTACATCCTACTCAACACCGGTATGCCCAGTATCCTCATGGAGTTCTCCAAAACCACCCTAACCCCCTTAACAAGGGCCAGCCTAAACTCCCTAACGCCGGGCTCCGCATTTATGACTGGGTACTTCTCGTAGAAGGTGTTGAACTCTAGTGCCAGCCTATTTATGAAGCTAACGAGGTTCTCCAGTTTAAGGTCCTCGGAGACCTTAAGTAGGGTTTCCGGGAATTCGCCAATCATGAGGAGCAGGTTGCCCTCCTCCTGGCTTAGTGAAGTGGGTACCGTGTACTGCCCTGGCTCAACATCCACGTTGGCCTTGTTTAGTATTGAGTATGCCCTAACGTAGGTGTACTGTATGAAGGGGCCGCTGTTCTGGTTCATGTCAAGGACCCTCCCCCAGTCGAACACTATTTGCTTGCTTGGGGAGACGGAGGCGAAGTAGTACCTAATCGCCCCAACCGCAACCGCCCTGGCAACCTCATCAATGTTCAAGCCACCGCGGCCTGAGGCAATGGCCCTAACCCTCCTAACAGCATCCTCAAGGAGACTATCCACGGTCACCGCCTGCCCCCTGCGGCTGCTCATCTTAACGTCACCCAGGTTAACCATCTCGTAGGCGTAGTGGACTATGCGGGATGCGTCAAAGCCCAGCAGCTTAAGCATTATCCTCAACTGGGCCTGTGGGTGGGTCTGCTCCACGGCAATAACCCTCACCACCATGTCCGGGTTACAGTTGGTTAGGCACCATATCGCGTAGGCCACGTCCCTAGTTAGGTAAAGGGTTGTCCCATCACTCCTATTCAACGTCGCCGGCGGCACGAATTTAGGTAACCTCAACTCATCCCACAGCTTAAGCTCGGCCGCCGCCTTATCAGCCCTAAAAACATAGACCCCATCCTTAAACTCCACGTAGCTGGGCGCCGCCTTAACGAGGTCCATTATGACCCTCTTGGCTAGTCCATTGTAAACCGCCACCTCGGATTCCCAGTCATACTGGTCAAACTTGACGTCGAATTGGTTGAGGGTCTCCTCAAAACCCCTGAGGACTAGGTTAACAGCCTCCCTAACAAGCTCCTTCACGCCTAGTTCACCATCCTCATAGGCCTTAGCCATCCTAGCCACCTCGGAGTTCACGTCAATGCTTGAGAGTGCCTTAACCAGCGAGTCAACGAGTTCCTTATCCTTACTAAGCCAATCCGCTATTACGCTAACCCACTCATCCCTCTCCCTAACCAACTCCCTATACTCCTCCTCACCCTTACCCTCAAGCATCCTGGTTAACCTCTGCACCTCAGCCACGGCGTTGGTCACGGAGTAAACAATCCACATGACCTGGTCAGGTTTTAGACCCAACTCAATACGCCTCCTAACCAGATCCTTAACGTGCCTGTAGCCCAAGGCCAGGTACATGACCTGTATGCCCGTGTCATCCAGGTAGAACCTGGCCGAGACCCTGTGCCCCATGAACCTCAGCAGCCTAACGAGCGAATCACCAAGCACCATGTTCCTGCAGTGGCCTATGTGGAGTGGGTGGAGTGGGTTTGCGCTTGTGTGCTCAACTACAATGTTGAGTGGCTTAACGTCAGGCGACTTACCGTAACTGGGCCCTAACGCGAGGGCTGAGTCTAGGACAAGCTTACCGTAGTTAACCAGGTTGACGTCTGTGTTAAGGAAGCCGTTGATGAACCTTAGGTTGGCCAGGTAGGGTGACTTAACCAAGCTAGTTTTATCATTAACCTCCCTGGCAAGCTCCGGCCTACCCCTAATCAAATCGTGGAGGGGTATTGAAAGGTACCCGAAGCCAGCCCTAGCCCTAATCACCTGCAAATCCCCAGAACCAGTAATCTCCTCCGCAATCCTCCTAAACTCCTTAATCAACGCCCTATACGGGTTATACTCCACAGGGGTTTGCTCACATTAAGTCTAAAAACATTTCCTTAAAGAAGGTTAAGGCCACTTAACCTAGGCCTCGGCGCACTTTACGTCAATGGGGTTCACAGCGCAGTATATCAACTCCTCACGCCCAGGTTCAATCTCATTAACGTACTCGCCGCCTAGGCCGTAGGACTTGACTAATGTGCTTGAGACCACTAGGTTGCCTAAACTCGACTTAACTACGAATAGGTTGTAGTACTTCCTCCTCCTCTCGTTGTTGAGGACTGATTCGTCGTACATCGTCGTTGCGTAGACCTCAACCTGGCTGAGCTTAACCAGCATTAGGCCCATGTTTAGGGCTGACTTAAGCCAACCATTAACCCTCGTTAACTCGGCTAATTCACCAAGCGCACTGCCCAACGTGCCTAGGTCGTCGTATACCCTGGCGATTAATTGGGTGAGGATGTAGGTGTCGTTAAGCTGATCCACCCTAAGGGCTACACCATACCTTCTCCTCAGGTGCTCGTACACCTTCACCTTATCCACGACGCCGTTGTGCACGACGTACAGTTCACCATCATTAACGTGCGCGCTGGCTGGGTGGACCGTTAAGTCGCTGACCACGTTCTTATCCTCAGCGTTAAGCACGTGGGCAACCCCACTATACGTGTCATTGCCATTGAGGGCCCCTACCAATGCCTCAAACCCAGCATCCTTGTATATGGGTTTAGTGGACCTGTATTGAATTAAAACACCATCCTTAGGGTTACCCTTAAGTAGCGCCAAGCCCCAGCCATCACTATGGTTAACAACCCCACTAGGCCCCATTGGGTCAAGCCTAGCGGCCTCCCTAAGCTTAAGTAGAGCGTTCCTAAGCAGGTTGACGTCGTTGACTGATAGGGCGATAAGCCTACACATTGGCACTAACTTAAGCCCTGTATTTTAAAACTATAGTACTACTTTAAAAGGTGGTACTCTTAAACCTGACTATGACTAAGCCTAAGGCTGTTGTCTACGGGTTGGGGCCAATAGGGCAGTTAATAGCTAAAGTCGCCTTGGAGAGGGGGATTGAGCTGGTCGGCGCCATTGACATTGACCCATCTAAGGTTGGTAAGGATGTCGGCGAGTTAATAGGCATTAAGAGTGGCATAGGGGTTAGGGTTGAGGGGGATGCCGATAAGGTGCTTAATGAAACTAAGCCGGATGTTGTACTCCACTCAACGGGCACCTGGCTTGATAAGGTCTACCCCCAGTTGGTTAAGGCGATTAGAGTTGGGGCCGACGTCGTCTCCACATGCGAGACCCTGGCCTGGCCGTGGTACAGGTACCCTGAGTTGGCTGAGCTTCTGGATAACTACGCCAAGGCCCATGGGTCAACGGTGCTTGGCGCAGGTGTTAACCCAGGCTTCGCCCTAGACGTGTTACCCGCAGTGTTAACCGTGACCTTAACCAGGCTTAGCAGGGTTAGGGTTGTCAGGTCCCTTGACGCATCAAGGAGGAGGTACTCCTTCCAGAGGAAGATTGGGCTAGGCATGAGCCTAAGCCAATTTAAGGAGGCGTTGGCTAAGGGTGATATAACGGCCCACGTTGGCTTTGCTGAATCAGTACTGCTAATGGCTAGCATGATGGGTATTAGGCTGGATAGGGTTGAGGAGGGCCAGGAGGCCATAGTGGCCGATAGACACTACGAAACCCAGTACTTTAAGGTTGAGGAGGGGCAGGTTAGGGGTGTGGTTGGGCACGGTAGCGGGTTCGTTGGCAATAATGAGGTTATTAGGGTTGAGTTAAGGGCCTGCATAGCCTGTGAAGACTACGAGGAGGTTACACTGGAGGGTGAACCCACGGTAACCTGGAGGAGCAGTGGTACGCCAGGTGACCCAGCAACAGTGGGGGTTGTGGTTAACCTGGCTAAGAGGATTACCGACGCCAAGCCAGGGTTAATAACATTAAAGGACCTGGTGAACTACTCATACATGGATTAGCCTGTGAAGGGTCGGTTACCCTACAGCCAAGATCGGGTACGCTATGGTCAATACACCCGTATTAACATTTCTAAGCGGAATCCCACTTACAGGTTACTAATCATTAAGTATCTATGGGTAAAAATGCCGATGGAATAACCACCGCTACGGTAGTTGCATCAACTAGCTCCCATGGTCATCACTGGTGGTGGCACCCATGCCTCATGGTTATGGTTACCTAAGGCAGATAAACCTGAGCGCATTACGCATCGTTGCTCGTGTTGTTAAGATGGGTTAAACTTTAATGCATGAAGCTGGGCGCCTTAACATGCTTAAGGTTTGGGATACTGTGGTTGACGGTAGGGAGGCTAAAATCCCCATAAGGATATACTACCCCACTGAGAACAGGATTAAGGGTGTTGTGGTTTATTACCACTGGGGTGGCTTCGTAGCTGGCAGTATTGAGGAGTCTGACGGTGAATGCAGGTTCATAGCAGACAACTGCGGTTGCACGGTCGTGTCCGTTGGCTATAGGCTCGCCCCCAGGTACAGGTTCCCGGCAGCTGTGGTTGACTCCTTTGACGCCTTGAGGTGGGTTTATGAACATGCCGAGGAGCTTGGGGGTGATAAGGGCTCCATATGCGTAATGGGTGTGAGCGCAGGAGGTAACCTGGCAGCTGTAGTGAGCGTACTGGCTAGGGACAGTGGAATTAGGCTTAGGTGCCAGGTCCTTGTGCAACCGGTCATAGGGTTTGATCCGTATTCGGAGTCTGCAA
>NZ_LCTF01000009.1 GCF_001663375.1 Caldivirga sp. MU80 | reverse complement strand
AGGTGAAGAGAAAACCAAGAGGTGTTGCCCACTGCCCAATGGGGCATAAGCTACACAGCGACCTAAACGGGGCATTAAACATAATGAGAAGAGCCATTGGAAAGATACCCCTAGTCATCAAAAAGCCGCTGTCATTCATCGTAGACCACAACAAAGTAGCCCCATAAAGCGGGGTAACCCCTGAGACCTCGGGAAACCCCCACCCTTAAGGGCGGGGAAGAGGTCAGCCTGCCTTATGGGCTTCATCACCGTCTTTAGTAGTTTTTAATTGCTTAATCCTCTTCTTCAATTCCCTTAGACACGTTCTGCAACATAAGTAGTATATCCTCTTCCCCCTCCTGTAGATTATGGGCTGCCCATTTATGGGTCCACCGCAGTAGTCGCAGATTAGCCTTGGGATGACTAGCTTATTGCTATACCCAGGGCCTAGGGTAATGTAAACCGCCTCCCTATCCCTAATTCCACTAATAGCCTCAACTAACTCATTGAAGTCCCGCGCCTTAACCACAACCATGAACCTGCCGTCGACTAATCTATGGCACTCACCCTGATGCGGCCTCCTAGTGATCACGAAGGCTATTGGGTAACCCTCAGGCACCTCAACAGTGAACCTAACTCCCTTAGCCCTCAGGGACTTCACAAGCCTCGAGGCGGTGGCCTTACTAACCCCAAGTCCACTGGCCAGCTCTGAAACACTAATTCTAGAATCCTCACTGAGTAGTGTTAAAGCTCTTCTCTCTAGATCCGTGAATTTCTGAAAATTCGTTTCACTGTTCACAACTCCTACTAAACAATTTCTCTAAATAACTTTTACCCAGCTGCCGTGTCAGTTTAAAGTATGGCCACTCACATTGACCCAGTATGCGGTATGGAGGTTGGCGAGGATACTGCGTTTAAGACATTGTACAAGGGTAAGGTTTACTACTTCTGTTCACGCCAATGTAAGGAGGCCTTCGATAAGGACCCTGAGAGGTACCTTAAGGGAGGGCCTAGGGGTATGCCGCACCACTAGGTGGCTGAATGATGAATTTGCCGGATGTTAAAGTGAACCTAAGCTTCGGGGGAGGGGTTAGGAGGATTACATTTAAGATAATTGGTATGCATTGCGCCACCTGCAGCTTAACGGTTCAAAGGACTCTTCTATCAGTACCAGGGGTACTGGCAGCTGACGTCAGCCTGGCCGCTGATGAGGCCGTGGTTGTGGTTGACCCAGGCAGGGTGAGGTACATTGACCTGGTTAAGGCTATTGAGAGGGCCGGCTATGACATATATAGGGAGGAGGCTACGCTAGGTATGACCCCCTTCCCGCCTTTTGGGTGGGGTTTCACTGTGGGGGTCTCGTCCGTTACTCCCTCTGCGGGGTTAATGGTTTCGTTCTTGGGGTGGTGATAAGGGTGGGGTATCGCCCCACCGGCTCATCTAACGTAGGGAAACCCCCTCTCGGGGGCACCAACCCAAGCACCAAACATCCCAACAAAACTGAAGCTTATAAACCTACCGCAATGAAACCCACACAGCAGAACAACCCCGCCCTAAAGGGCAAGGCTTGCCATGCGATGTCAAGGTTGGACCCAGTGACCTTGATGTTGATAGGAGGGCAGCGGAGGCGGATCTGAGGGACCTTAGGGATAGGCTCCTCACCTCTGCACCATTAACCGCAGCCATAATGATCATTGTTTGGTTCCTCCAGCCAAGGGGCCTACTACCCCTTAACGTAACTCTCTGGCTTGGCCTAGCCCTAGCCACAGTGGTTCAATTTTACCCAGGGTGGAGGTTCATAAAGGGGGCTGTTAGGGCTTTCAGGAACTCCACGGCAAACATGGATACCCTGGTGGCCCTAGGCACATTAACGGCATACGCCTATAGCCTACTCTACGCCCTTCACCTAGTAGGTGGCGAACCATTCCTAGACTCAGGGCCAGCCGTGATAACCCTAATACTGCTTGGCAGGTGGCTTGAGGCTAAGGTTAGGTTGAGGGCATCCTCCGGGGTTAGGGAATTAGCAAAGTTAGTGCCAAGTAGGGCCAGGGTTATTGCAGATGGCGGTGAGGTGATTATGGGTATTGGCGAAGTTAAGCCCGGCCACAGGGTCATGGTTAAGGCTGGGGAAGGCATACCCGTCGATGGTATTGTTGATGAGGGCAGCGGGTACGTTGATGAATCAGCCATGACAGGTGAACCAGCACCAAGGCTAAGGAAACCCGGTGATGTGGTGCTGGCGGGTACTAGGCTACTCAACGGTTACCTTGTCATTAGGGCTACTAGGGTAGGTGAATTCAGCCTAATAGCCCAGGTTGCCAGGCTTGCCAAGGAGGCCCAGGCGGCTAGGTTACCCATACAGTCCATGGTAGATAAGGTGTCCGCCTACTTCACCTGGGTTATAATAGGCGTAGCCGTAGCCACATTAGCCGCATGGCTAAGCCTCAAGGCACCCCTATACGTGGCTGTGCTTCACATGGCCTCGGTACTGGTCGTAGCCTGCCCCTGCGCCCTTGGCTTAGCCACACCAATGTCAATAATGGTTGGCGTGGATAGGGCCACACAGGAGGGGGTACTGGTGAGGAATGGTGAGGCCCTTGAGAAGCTGAGCAAGATTAGGGTTATGGCCTTTGATAAAACTGGGACGTTAACTGAGGGTAACCCCAGGGTTGTTAAGGCCTTCATTAATGACGATGCCCTAGCCCTTGCGGCATCCGCCGAATACCCATCGAACCACCCCATAGCCAGGGCTGTGGTGCAGTACGCTGAATCTCTAAAGGTTAAGGCTACCAAGGTTGAGGAGTTTAATCAACTAGAGGGAATGGGGGTAGTGGCGGTGGTTAACGGGAGGAACGTGGGTGTGGGCAATGCGAAGCTGGTTGAGGGCATGGAGGCTAAACTCAGCCCTAGGGAGGAGCAGTTGGCCAGAGATATTGAGGCGGAGGGTTATACACCAATATTCGTGGTCATAGATGGGGAGGTTAAGGGGGTATTAGCCATAGGCGACCCACCAAGGGCGGAAGCCGCCGAGGTGGTTAATGAGGTTAGGAGGCTTGGGTTGCACATCTCATTGCTAACCGGCGACTCCGAGGGTTCAGCCTTGGGTGTGGCCAAGGCACTCGGTATCGGTGAAGTCCACGCCAACCTAATGCCCGATGACAAGGCTAGGGTGGTTAGGGAGCTTAAGGCCAAGTACGGGGCAGTGGCCATGGTCGGCGATGGCATTAACGATGCCGTGGCCCTTAACGAAGCTGACGTGGGGGTAGCCATGGGTACTGGCAGTGATATAGCTAAGGAGGCCGGTGACGTGATTCTCGTGTCTGGGAGGCTTAGGTCTATCCTAACCCTACTGAGGTTATCGAAACTGGTGGTTAATAATATTAAGTTTAACATAGCCTACGCCTTCGCCTACAACCTAATCCTAGTACCCGTGGCGGTTGGCCTAATACCGGGCCTAACCCTAAGGCCTGAACTAGCCGGCTTAGCCATGGCCCTAAGTAGCCTAACAGTAACGATGAACGCCTACTCCATCAAACTCCGTAGGGTTTAGTTAAACTAACTAGGCACCGCTTAAATGGGCCTCAGCCTCCTTAACTATCCTATCTAAGGCGTGCTCAGCGCCCTCCCTGAAGTGGTTAATAACCCAACCCTTAACCGGGGTTAGCAGCGGGTGCAGTTTAATGTCCCACTCACTGACCAACTCACCATCGCCAACCCGAACCCTGTGAAGGCCCTTAAATGGCCCCTTCACAAAGTTAAATGCCACGCCATCATCGGTGAGCCTAACGTACGCCTCACCATGGTTCAACGGCCCATTGAAGGCGAACTTAACCTGTACGTGAAACACATCACCGCTGCTATCGATTATCCTAACCTCCCTATGCCCATGCCAGTACTTGGGGTAATCCTCAATCCTGCGTATTATGCTTAGGAGTAGGCCCCTGGGTACCCTCACCTCCCTCCTAACCACGAAACTAACCATAACCAGGCCGCTGCCCCGGCTTAATAACCCGTTTCCACCTGTTACTGCCCTTAAATAACCCACTATCCCTCATTAGCTACCTTCAGGTTAAGGTAGCTTGACCTAAGCCTCTTAACAAGGTTCATCAGTACTAAACCCCTGAAAACCTCCATGTAAGCCTCGGCTGGTTCAGCATAGTGAAGTTTTAAGCCGTACTTACCCGCCATCTCCTTAACATTCCTAGTGCATAGCGTCCTCAATGGGCATGTTGAGCAGTAGTCCCTGGTCTCAGTACCACTGAAGATAACTAGGCCGTGTATTGGGTCTATGAAGGCTCCCTTAGTTGGTTCTAGCCTTATCAATAGGGTGTCGTTCGACTCCTCAACCTCAGCCACCACGTATATTGAAGCCGAGAATGAGTAGCCGCTGGGGCCCTTGGTTAACCAGCCATTTTTAACAAGCGCCCTTAGGTGTCTTGATAATTGACCCCTCGGCGCCTGGGTTTCCTTCAATAGTTCACTAAACCTATTAACACCCCTAGCCACTGATGAAATTACCCTTAGATTTATGTCATCGAACACTACATTGAAGCTCCTTTCACTCATCACAACGTATGAACCCTCCTCAATACTCGCCGCTAACCTACCTGGCAATACCACAAGGCCAGGTTTAACCTCAGCCACCTTAACCCGTCAATAACCTACTTATTAAGCCTTAGTGGATTACTAAACCTCGCTTGCACCACATTAAAGACATCATGTTAACCACCATTTCGTAAAATAAGAGGTTTCACCCATGGAGAGGTTTGAGACCTCAGTCATTAGGTCAGCGACCGTTGGGGAGCCACTACTGTGAGGAGACCCAGGAAGACCACCAAGAAAGAGACGGCGGAGGCACCAAGCCTCCACCGGAAGTAAAGAAATATAAACCACCACCTCCGGAGAGACGGTACTATGCAGAGTACCCAGGAGGTTAAGCCAAGTGGCGAGGTTGGTAGGGTGATTGTGGCTGCGGTTAGGATTAGGGGGCTGGTTGACGTAAGCCCTGATGTGGAGCATACTTTAGATCTACTTAGGTTGAGGAGGAAGTTCACATGCAGTGTATACCCGTTGACCGACTCCATCAAGGGTATGCTTAAGGCGGCTGAGGGCTGGTTAACGTGGGGTGAGGTTAGTAGGGAAACCTTGATTCAACTACTCAGGAGGAGGGGTAGGCTGGTGGGTGACTTACCGTTGACCGACGACTACGTGAAGAAGTATGGCTGGGGTAACGTGGAGGAGCTTGTGGACGCGTACATTAGGGGTGAGGTTAAGAGCCTATGGTGTAGGAAGGGGGAGAAGCCAGGCATGGTTAACGGTAAGGCAAGTTGCATACCGGGCTTAAAGCCGTACTTCAGGCTTCACCCACCTAAAGGCGGCTTTAAGGGCAGCATAAAGAAGCCATACAACGCCGATGGTGAATTAGGCTACAGGGGCTCCGCCATAAATGACCTAATAATGAGGATGATTTAACCATTAGTCAAATGACCCCTAAACCTCTTAACCACCAGGCCAGGGGCCTTAACCTCCCTAAACCCCTTAACCCTAATAATGGGGCCCCTAGGCGCATAGGTTAAACCATCTATGAAGCTGACCTCGCAACAGCCATCCTTGATTGGCCTCACGTACATTATGCATTCAAACCCCCTATAATCGCTTACATCACCATAGAAGAGCTGTACATTGAAAACCTCAGATAGGACTAGGGATAGTTGAATATTGGGTTTAGACACTATAACCATGCTTGACGGCTTACCTAAGATGGGTCTCGATATGAGCATGTCGCTGAGCAGCTTAACTCCACTTAAACTAATTACGTAGGGTAGCTTAACCAAGGAGTCCACCTTAACCTTATAAATATCCATTGATGATGGGTTACCATGGAAGGTCTTGAAAAGCACGATGTAGCCTGCACCAAGGCTAAGTGCCAAGGTGGCTAAACTAGTTAAACTACTCCTACCCCTATTAACCTTAATCGCACCTGGTATGGCCAACTCAAGCTCATTAATGAACTGCCTAAGCCTAATCGACGCATCCCTAGACGTAGTCAGCAGAACAACCATTCAACGTAAAATTAAATGGGGAATTCTTAAACCTTACCCAAGCTAAGGCTAAGCGTTTCCCCACTAGTTATGTTTATCAATCACTTATTGAGATTTATAATTATCACTGGTTGGGATGGGTCTTCTTCACAGCTTCATTGGCATTAGCGTGGTTCTTGGACCTCAGTCGAGGATTACTTTCTTCTACTAAACTAAGTCTTGCTGCTGATTATTAGTCTCACTGGTAATTCACCGTATTGAATATCACTAAGAACATAACAACATTCCTGGTATTAATAATAGGCCTTGCAATACTAATGGCATTATGCAAGTACAAGTGAATAAATAATACTTAATTACATGAAGTTCATGCACCATGAGACTGGCATTTACGCTCAACTGTTTTCATATTTGCCGTTGGTATTACTGTAATGATTTTATAGTGATTATTTCTAATAGTAAATATTATAATTACAATTATATTTATGCATTTCTGTAATGGTTTACATAAATATAGCTTATCATTATTTTTCCTATCATATATGCCATTGCATGCATACTTATTTATAATTTCTAGAATTTCATGCTCGAAATCGTATTGACAAATACCGCTATTTCGTAATTCGTATATCCGAAGTCTTAACCTCTCAATTGCGTGGTGAGTAAACTCGCAGGTTATATACGTATCACCAAAATGCTGTCCAATTAAGCATTATACATGGGGAACCGAATTGATCCCTATAGTCCGGATACACCGAAATATTAGTAGGCTTTATGATTATGCTCATAGTGCCTTCAGTGCTGAGTCTCAATGTTAATGACCCATCCTTAACTACATTAACTTCCTTAATACCCGCGGGTCTAGCGTTAAACATTGTGGGTGTGCAGAGGGGCCCAGGTCTTGGTTTATTGGTTCTTGTTGATACAATGACGTTAACCCATACCGAATACTTATTATTTACCTTCATTACCTTGAGGATCACTGGGTAACCTGTTATAGTTAATTCCTCATCATCAGTAACAACCCTCATTACCAATGGGTTCCATGAAACCACCTCGTAGTCAACATCAACGTAGTCGTGCATTCACGCTACACCTTAATTTTTCGTATAAACTTCGCTAAATTCTCATCCTCAGGTTCAATACTTATATAGGCTACCTTATCATTTTCATCAACACCAACGGTCACGAATGCCATGCCCTCCTCAGACCTCTTGGGCATCCTATTACCAGCCCTTATAAGTATGTTACCGAACTCATGATCAACCTCAATGATGATGTTAAAACCAAACCCTGGCACAAGCCCAGACACCGACGTACCACTTATGTTCCCGATGGAGTAAGACGTAATACCCGGATATGATACGCTTTCCATTAATAATACTTAAACTTAACGAAGTTTTAAGTTTATCTGCGGGTGCTAGTAACGAGGATAAGTCTCGTCCTTTAAGGTTGGGTTACCTCACTATGTGGGTTTATATACTAACTATGCCCTACCTGTTTAACCGGCCGTAGTAACCCCATAAAAGGGTCAATGCCAGGTCAGAAGCGTGCGCATCGGCTTACTTGGTTGCATTAAGGGGATTATAAGTGATTAAAGCGACAAATGAATAGTACGTAAATGCGTTAGAAGCGGAAGGCTCTAAAAATGCTGAGGCTTAACCCACGCCAATGGGTAAGGATAAGTTGACCCTCTGGGAAGCCATTGCAGTTGACCTGGGTAACATTATCGGTGCGGGCAATCCTCATCCTCAGGTTCAATCATCTTACATCTTAATTTTAATACCCAGTACATGGGTACCTTATCCCTAGGCGCCTTGAACCCACAATTCCCACAAACCATGATTCTGCCTGGTAATTGGGTTAACTCATGATGGCAAATTGGGCATATTGTGCTTGGCAACCTCTTGAACCTGTATGGTACACCATACCACTCTAGCTGGGCAATCAGTAGCTTAACGAACCTCCTCGTCTCAGCCAGGTAAATCTTCCTCAAGCCACTTGGCAACTTCCCCTCAAGCAACTCCCTCCTTGATTCCTCAATAATGTCGTCAATGATGACTAATGCCCTATGCCTAAGGGCCTTCCTAACCAACCTATGCGCAAGCCTTTGAGCATAATCCCTTAGTTTAGCATAGATTCTCCTCCTCAGCCTCCTCACCTCCCTCCACAATCCCTTACCCTCCTTAGTCTTGTGAAGGCCCAGCCTCTTTAGCTTCCCGTATTTTTGACTTAACACGACTGAGCGGTAGTAAAGCCCATCAATCTCCCTAAGCCTTGGCCTCTCAGGCTTCCACTTAACAAGCTTACTACTTTTAATTAACCCCCATGCAATGCCGTTATTCCATGCATTCACGTCAATGGCTAGCATGTAGTCACTAGGTATGTATGGTTCAACCTCACGCTCGGCAATCAATGCCAAGTATGGTTCATCATCCTTGAGGCCAATCATTGCGTACTTAACATCACCACCCTCACTAAGCCTATCAACAACCCACCTAGGCATTGGAACCTCAACAACATAACCACGCTCATTCCTGCACACCTGGTATAGCTTAATAGCACTGCTTTTGAAGTCAAGCACCACTGGTGCATACCTACCACCCTTCCTTGAGCCATCTGGGTAAAACCTCAGTGTCTTCAATGGAACCCAGGTTGAGGCAAACCACCTCTTTGGCACTGTACCGAATACTAAACTCCCCTTGAAGTTCCTGAAGCCGTAGAGATGGTGCTGTATCGTCTTGGGTAGGTCCGGCACCCAAACCTCAAAACCACGGTAAGCCAGGCTTGTTAATGCCGTTAATCGTTTGATATAATCAACATTGCATCTATCTCTTGGTAACCTAATGAGTATTGCTCTATGAGCCTTCATCAATAACCACCATTCCTTCTATTTCCCTGTTGGCGTAAGGTACGAGTTTCTTTCCACCATTCTTTGAGTAAACATAGATTCGTACGTACTCTTTTCCTGCTTTTCTTACTACCTCTATTGACCCTTTTATGAAAATTACCTTCACCATATACCAGGTTTGGAGAACTTCCTTATAAACATTTGGGTAATTTAACTCTTTATTCTCCGATAGATTTAAATACCCCAGAGTATTAGAGTTAGTAGTCTCGGGCACGAGGCAACCGTGAGTGCCCGAGCACCCAGCCCCGTGGGAAAACTGACCAGTGATGCCCCAAGAATGGGGATACCCGACAAGGGATGAAGAATGATTAGGGTCGTTGGGATGCGGGGAAACGGGGCATAGGAACAGTAATTTAACCCATTTTCATCAACGACCAACCGTAATCAAGCCGCCGCGCCTCCCCTTAACTAGGTTAAACTCCTCGTGGAGTTCCTAGGAAGGAAAGTTTTATATATCCTAACTGAATGAGGGGGGTGATGCGGATACCGTTCTGCGAGTTTTGCGTGAAGACGAGGCTGTTTTGCAGCAAGTGCCAGTCGCTGCTCAACAGTGGTCAGTATGAAATGTATGACGTTGACGTCATAGATGCTATACTTAAGCTAACTGACGAGGATCAGAAGCTGAAGAGTATGCTGAGTGACGTTGAGTATTATAAATCCTATGACGTGGGTAACACCTACTTCATAGCGCTTAAGGGCATTAGGCGAGTGCCGATAAACATAGTTAGGTCGCTTGAGGATAAGTTAACCGAGATCCTCAACAGGAGGGTTAAGATAATTGAGTACACGGCTAACATTAACGAACTGGTCACGCAAATAGCCTACCCAGCCAAGCCCACGGTGGCCACAACCTGGCTACCTGATGGAACCAATGAAACCGAGGTTAGGATAATGAAGAGGGATGCCAGGAGGCTTAAGCTTAAGCCAACCGACATGGCTAAGCTATTGAGCGCGATAACCAACAGGAGCGTTAAGGTTAAGGTAATTAGCCGCGATCAGTTAAACACAGCATAAGGGGGAGTTAGGGTTAGGGATTGGAGGATGGTATAACCTACGTGTTTTACTTTATGTTCTTAATAGCGTTAAACACCTCACCCCTCACCAACCCCTCAGCCTCCTCGGTTACCCTACTCCACCTGGCTAACCTAGCCTCATAGGTGTTCATGATGAAGGAGGCCTTGGTTGGTATATAACCCACGTAGTCGTTGACGTAACCAGCCACCATGGTTACCCTAAACCCTAGTTCAACCGCCCTACTCTTAATGGCTAGGCCAGTTTCAACGAAGGGTTCGCCTGGTATCGCCACCAGCAGTAGGTCACCGAGCCTTAGCAGCGTGGCCTCAGTATCAATGTTTGCTTCACTTACCTTAGACACAGCATATTCCTCATCACTGTACATTAACCTTAAGTAGTCTTCATCAGCCCATATGGACTCCGTGGGTTCGTTGGGCAACCCACCCTTACCCATGACCCTCTTAAGCGCCTCCTCATACCTAGCCCTAGCCAACTCCCCATCAACAACCCTGGCAGGTAGCCTAAGCCCAATGTTAACCACGTCCATGGTGTGCCCAATTGGCCTAAGTGAACCAAGCACATTAACCACTACTGATGCTAAGGATTCACCCAGGTAACCCATGTAACCCCTCCCCTTCCTAACCGGGTCTATGTCACCAGTGGCCCCGGTTATGAAAATTGACTCAACCCCACGCCCTAGTAGTGATTCATACACGACGCCTGAGTAATCCGCCGAGAAGCCCAGGTCCGTGTTGCAGACTGGGTGGCATGCGTAGTTGAGTAGTGCAATTCTACGGTTCCCTATTTTAACCACCAGTATTGGTAACTCCTCATCAACCAAACCCCCCTTAAAAGACCTGTTGAAGCATAAACCCCCAGCTTCACCAATACCTACGGCCACCTCAGCCTTCCCGGTGCCGTTGAGTTCGCGTGCAGCTTCACTGGCCTTACCCACAACACCGCTGAACCACTCATCATATAGTCTCCTCTCCCCCTCGCTGTAGGGGAGTGTGTTGGGCCACATGGGTATGATCGTCTCCGGTGCCGAGTGCGTGTGCGTTGAGGCGACGATTACATTGCCCCTTTCAACGCCTGTTGCCTTACTCACGGCTTCCCTTATCATTAATGCGTCCTGCCTGTATAACCCAAGTAGGTCGAGTTGAACTATAACTGCCTCGGCATCGGCCGTGGTTAACATGAGTAACCTGGCGTATAGGTCATCGTGAATCTCCCTGGCTGGCTTACCAAGCCTATGCGCATAACCCCCCAGCCTAAGCCCGAGGGGTGGCGTTACCTTGACCTTAGTGTACGATGCCTCAATGGCCATACCCACCACCCACCATTAGCCTAACGTCATCTATAGTCAATTCCCTTAATTCCCCAAACCCCACACACTCACCCCTAACCCACTCATCAACGTACTTGGAGGTGAATTCATCATCCCTCAGGTGTGGGTACGATGCATAAACCCTGTTTATCTCTTCTAATTGACCTGGGGATAGGTCCTCCCCAGGGTTAAGGGTCCACCTACCCCTAAGTAGACCACTCCTCCTAAGAACCTCGTTAATCCCCGGTATAACCCCCCTGAAGTTATTCACCGCATCGAACACGGCCCCATTTGCGTCAGTGACCTGGGCACCTAGGGTTAGTAGCTCAGGTGGTATTTGGCGCCTGGAGTCCGCTATTGACTTAACCAGCCTGAAGATCTCCATCGATCTCTTAGTCCAGAAGGCCCAGTGGCCCAGTAACCCACCCACTATCCTAACCTCCCTAACCTCCCCATTACTTGCCGTGAAGCTGAACCTGGTTAACAGGTCTATGATTATGTTGTCGTCGTTGCCCGTGTACAAGGCCACCTCACCTGCCCTACCTGCATCAGCAACCGCCCTGGCGACGTCTATAGTGGCGTACCTGTTGAAGGGGGCAATCTTAATGGCGACTAGGTTCTCAACCTCCTCCACGAGTCTCCTCCAGAAGCTGTAGCCAAGCCTTAACCCACCCACAGCTGGTTGGAGGTAGAAGCCGAAGACAGGTATCTCCCTGGCCACGGCCTTAACGTGCTCAACGATCTTATCCTGGGGCTCACCGATGAACCTATGGAGACTGACTAGGCCGGCATGGTAGCCTAACTTATAGGCTAATTTAGCCTCCTCAACAGCCTGCCTAGTGCCACCTACTATACCGGCGACCTTAACCACTCTACCAACCTTTCTGCCGCATTCATCAACAACCTCGCTCGTCATCTTCAGCAATGGCTCATACATACCGTTATCATGAACCTCGAACTGAGTGGTATGGACGCCGATAGCTACACCACCAGCCCCGGAGGCGAGGTAATATATTGTTAATGCCCTCTGCCTAGCCTCATCGATCCTCCTATCCTCAGTTAAGGCCAGTGGATGAGCCACAATGGCCGTGCCCTCCCTTATCAGGTCGTAAACCTCCCTAGGAGGCATGGGTAAGTTAGCCATAACCACTGCCACTTGACATGTATACGCAACCTTTTAATGCTTACCGCACAGTCACTGATTGAATGGTAACTTAATATATTTATCATCATATATTACATCTGTTTTTAACCTAAGGCTTATTAATGGGGCCGTGAATAGTTAGCAATGAGTAGTGAGGAAATTCCACTTAAGCCTTTAGGTAAAGAGGATATTAGGAAGCTTGAGTCGGCATTACTGACAATGGTCCTCTTCTCGAGGGAGACGTTTGAGGAGCTTCAGAATCCCCATGGAAGGTTAACTTGGGTTGATAGTTTATACACCGCCGCTGCAGCCTTGGCTAGGAGCAAGGCTGGCATGAGCCTTAGCCAAATAGCTGATGAGATTGGGGTTACTGAAGCAACCCTTAGGAGGCATCTGAGGGGTGAGACTAAGGCCGGGCAGCTCGTCCTTAAGGCCTATGAAAGGCTCTCCAAGGAGGGGTTTAAGGTGGAGCTACCCATTGCAGTCTCAGCTATGCAATCGGAGGAGTTGACTAGGTTGAGGGAGAAGTTAAGTAAGGTTAGGGATCTTTTAAAGCAGGCAATGGATGAGTTATCAGCCATTTAATTAGGGGGTAGGGGCAGTCTCAGTTTTCATAGTCATTTGTAGTGCTCATTTCCATCGGCGTTGGGTCTTAAGACTAACTTCAACACTCTTGTTGGTGACCCTGGTGTCCCGAGATCCGTAGTGGCCGGGAGCCGCGGGTGACCGTTGGGGAGCCGCTGTGGTGAGGGGGTCCAGGGAGACCGTCGAGAAGAAGACGGTGGGGATTTTATGAACCGCTGCCTCCGGAGGGACAGCTACTCCTCTTCCTCCTCAACCCTCGGTCTCTTAACCTCCTTAGCCTCCCTCTCAGCCTCCGCAACAGCACTCCTCATCTCCTCAACCTCATCCTTGGGTAGTGGTTGAACGGTAACTGAGGTTGAGGAGATCTTCAGGTACTTATCCCACTGTATTGCGATACCCTCATCAGTTATATCCATCGGGTGCCTAACCATGCTTATTTTACTGTCCCTCATCTTCCAGACCACTATGGACCTGTAAAGTTGGCCGTTAACCTCATCCAGGTCAAGCCTAATTATACCGTCCACGGCGTGCTCAACCCCAGGCCCACCAAACCCCCTCTCGCCAACGGACACCTGGCTAATGAACATTGCAGTTGCCCCAAGCCCTGCAATAACCCTCTTAAGCATCATCACCACTGACCTGGCGGTCGCCGGCTTGGTTAGGTACAGGGTGCTCACCGAGTCGATGACTATCCTCCTGGCGTCGGTATCTTTAATAGCCTGCCTAAGAACATCGACGAGTTCATGCACATTGTCAACATCCTTAACCACGTATTTCTCCCTCTGGGCAGCAGCGCCAACACCAGCCGTGAAAGCGTCAATTATGGCCAACTTACCCTCCCTCTCGAACTTATCCACATCCCAACCAAAATGCCTGAAACTCCTCCTAGCGGCCACTGGGTGCTCCTCGAGGGCGACGAAAACCCCTGCATCACCCCTGGTTAAGCCGTTGTAGAGGAACTGCTTACCCATGATCGACTTACCTGTACCTGGACCGCCGGAAACAAGTACAATGTTCCTGTCTGGTATACCGCCGTATAGTATCTCATCCAACCCAGGTATGTATGTCCTAACGCGTGGAACCTTCATAAATTAGCTATGGTATTTAGTATTTTAAAGAATTTATAGGGTAAAAACCTATGGGGTTTATATGTTGCAAACTCCCGCTAAATACATAACCCAAGCGGTATAGATGGTGGGGTTTAACCATAACCCATGTGGAAAGGTAAATAAACCGGCCTCAAGATACTGGGCTTATGTCTAGTAGGCGTAGGAGGAGTAGTGGTATGCAGCCCCTCATGAGCGCTGGGCTACTTATGTTCAGGGATGTTAAGGAGGTTGAGAAGGTTAAAATACCGCCCACCGTAACCATTCTCATAGGCCTAGCCGTACCAATAGTGATAATACTACTCTACCTACTAGTCCCCATTTAAACAGCGTGGCGGATGCCTATAATGCTTTATAAACCAATCCAGGTGGGTTGTGCGTGGAGTGTGATAAAGGTAAGGTTAGTGAATTACTGAGGGAGGTTAATGCGGAGGAGAATGAACCTATTGAAACCTACAGGACCATGATTGAGGAGAATTGTTTCGCCCAGGCTAAGGTGTTTAGGCTGGGGGACAATTACCTGGTTTACATGGTTGATGAGGAGAGGGCTTGCGTTGAAGTCGTGGGTAACCTTGATGAGGCCAGGGAGGTTGCTAAACGCTTCACGGACTCAGTATGCACCTAGGGGAGGGGCTATGGTAATCAAGAGACACATGCTCAGTAAGAGGGATGTTAAGGAGCTTGTTGGTGAAGTGCCATGGTTAAGTGAGGCTTACAATAACCTAGATGAGGTTGAGGTTATTGAGGTTAGGGACGACTTAAGGTTGTATAAGGTTGGGGACGAGGTGGCTGTGGTTAAGGCCACCATTAAGGTTAATGAAGCCAGCAGGGATGTAACCTACCCAACCCTACTAGCCGCCAACAAGTACCCAGTGATCCTTAATTACTACCCAGTGGCGCAGGTTGATGAGGGGGCTGTTAAGCCAATAGCCACAGGCGCCGATGTAATGAGGCCTGGGATAAGGGGGCTGAGCAGGCCCTTCAAGGTGGGTGACGTCGTGCTTATTAAAAGCCCCAGTGGGAGGATTATTGCCATTGCCGTTAGCCTATTTGAAAGCGAGGAGTTGATGAAGATGAGTAGGGGTAAGGTGCTTAAGAACATACATCACATTGATGATGAGGTTTGGAGACTGATGAGTGGGGAGCATGAGCATAAGTAGGCTGGTGGCGTCGTACAATGAATTAAGTAAACTAGACCTAAGGGTCCTCAGGGTTATTGAGGTCCTGCACAGAGACCATGAATACGTCCCCGTGAGGCGTATAGCCAACTACATGGGCCTTGAGGAGGAGTTGGTGGTAAAGTCGATCTCAAAAATGAATAAGCTTAAGCTACTCGTCAGGAGGGGGCTCGATAACGTTAGGTTAACGTTCCCAGCCTATGACATACTGGCCATACACACAATGGCCAAGAGGGGGGTTATCAACGCCATCTCCCCAACGCCACTGGGGGTTGGTAAGGAATCCGATGTGTATGCGGCGGACTCACCAGGTGGGGTTAAGTATGCCTTGAAGTTTCATAGGCTTGGTAGGGTTAGTTTCAGGAACGTTAGGAAGTATAGGGTTTGGATTGGTGAGAGGAGGCACATAACCTGGCTTTACGAAGCCAAGATATCGGCGCACATGGAGTACCTAGCCCTAGTTAAGGCGTATAGGGCTGGTATCCCGGTGCCAAGGCCGAAGGCAGTGACTAGGCACCTAATCGCAATGGAGTTCATTAACGGTGTTGAGCTTTACAGGTTTAGACTAAGTAACCCAAGGGGTGTCTTTGAGCAGGTGGTATCAACAATAGAAGGTTTAATGAGGATTAACATGGTTCACGGTGACTTGAACGAGTACAATATTTTAATTGACCCAAACAACGAGGAGATAAGAATAATAGACTGGCCCCAGTGGATGTACTTAAATGTAAAGGGATCTAGGGTAATCCTACTTAGAGACTTGAGGAACATAACAAGGTACTTCAACAATAACTATAACTTAAACATAGACTTTGATGAATTAGTGAGCAAGCTAAGCCCCCTAATGCCTAAGGTCGAATACCCGCCAAGTAAAGCCTACGGTAAGCTAATTAAGAGGATTACATCAATGATAAAGTGATGAAGCATTCTTTTACGTTTAAAGCTTTTAGTCATTAAAGGTTACGTAATTGTTCACTTACCTGGGATTGAATGCATTAAGGTTAGACTATTGTGAAGCTGACCTCGGGTGTTAGCCCATTGTCATGGGCCCACTGTAATAATGTCTTAATCGCCCTCTCGCCGTCACTACCCATGTCCATTGTGTAATTGTTAACGTACATGTCAACGAACTTACCTGTGTCACTCATGTTTAAGCCCCTTGAGAACCTCATGGCGTATCCAAGGGCCTCATCCCTGTGCTGCATGGCGTACCTAAGGGACTCGAGCAGTGCATCCCTAATAACCCTTGCATTATCCAAGCCCAATGATGCTTTAACTACGTCTAGGCCTAGTGGTGTGGGTAGCTTCGTCTGTTCATACCACCACTCGCCAAGGTCCATTATCCTCCTTAAGCCATACCTCTCATAGGTTATCTGCCCCTCATGAATAAGCACACCCGCATCAACTGCTCCACTCAGTACAGCATCCATAATCCTATCAAAGGGCACCTCCACGGTCTTAACCTTAGGCATGGCAAGCCTAAGCAGTAGGGTGGCCGTTGCGTACGTCCCTGGCACGGCTACAAGTTCCACTTCACTCCCTCCACCACCTACCACCACAGGGCCATACCTAAGGCCCATGGAGGCCCCAACCTTAAGCACGTAGTACTTGTCAGCCACATAGGCTAGTGCATGGGTGCTTATGGCTGTTACATCTAGCCTACCGTAGATGGCTAATTTGTTAAGCGTCTCTATGTCCACTAGGAACTCCCTTATCTTAAAGGGGAAGTTCACCTTACCAGCCTTTAGGGCGTAGAACATGTACGCATCATCCGGGTCTGGACTATGGCCGATTAGCAGCTCCATACTACACCCACCCTATAGGGCTTAAAAACACCCACGGCCTTCATTCAATTAAAACACTCCTCACGCCACGGCTTGTCTTAACATCCCTGAAGAACCTGGTGTACAGGTATATGTTAACAGCGTTAACTATGAGGGCTACTAGGAATGGTACTGGTAGCGCCAGGTAATCTATCATAGCCCCACTTGACAGAGTCGCAGCGGCTGAGGGTAGTAACCTAGCTGCTTGATTCGTACCCGC
Organism: Caldivirga sp. MU80; assembly: GCF_001663375.1. Lineage (GTDB taxonomy): Archaea > Thermoproteota > Thermoprotei > Thermoproteales > Thermocladiaceae > Caldivirga. The sequence goes on along the minus strand of NZ_LCTF01000009.1, from coordinate 49,443 downwards.
CACGGTGGATCTTGAGCCTTGGCTAACCAAGCTCATCATTAAAGCCGATTGGGCTGGTAATGAAACAACTCTAAACATAACGTAGACTAGGTACAGCACTAATGCCACCACCAGATCGTAGCTTAGGATTTGCGAGAACCTGTTCACGAATGGCAGTAGCACCAGGGCTGCAGTGGATATGGATCTGGTTAACACAATGGTCCTAACGAAACCAAGCCTACCGGTTATCACGGGGGTTAGGAGTGATATGAGTGCAGCTGCTATGCCGCCGAGGAAGAATATGTTACCTATCTCACCCTTAGGCACCTTGAGCAGCACCTCGAAGATTAAGGGTAGGAATGGGGTTACCAGGCCCTGTCCAATGCCATTCGACACCCCCGTGGCCATGAACCTCCTGATGACTCTCCTATCCGACTCACTCAGGTTAGCTGAATTAAAGGAGCCGCAATCCCTAGCCCTACCAACACCCTCACCATACCTATCCCTAACCGGTAGTATTACAATTAATGAAGCTGATGATAGGGCTAGGGCTATTATGAACCCCTCCCTGTAGCTTAAATGAGATAACAACGCCCCAACTGCCCCAGCCAGGCCTGAGGCTAGGTTAAGTAGGGAGTAAACCATGGTCCTGTTCTCCTCGTTTGTCTTATCTGCCAGTAGGGCAGTCATCATTGGAGCCGCCACTGCACCCACACTACCACTGGCCAATGCACCAGCCGTGCCAAAGCCACCTAGGGCGGCGGCTAGCAGTAGTAGGGGGTAGTTTGAGGTTAGGAGGAGGATTAGTATTGATAATGGTAGGAAGAGTAGGGTAATTAGGAGTAGCCTCTTCCTACCGTAACAGTCACCCAACCTACCGAAGTAGAGGCTCATTAGTGGTGCTGAGAATGCCCCAACACCGAAGAACACACCTATCAGCGTGAACGACAAGTGAAGCACATTGTAGAGGTATAGCCCAGTGGTGACTCCAAGGGCACCAGCTGCAATGCTCCTAAAAACCCTAGATAACATTATGAGGGTAATGTCACCCTTATCGTCCATGAACTAACCGATAACGGTTACCTTTATAAAACTGACCCAAGGTTACAATGCATTGACGTAATCTCCCCACCCTCGAGATGTGAGTGAGCTTTACCGCTGGGGTAATCATCATTGTAAAGTCCGTTAAGTACAACCTGTTAGGAGACGTTATGCTTAAAAGCGCATTCCCATTAACCGGGTGTGGTTATTTTACTGGTGCTTGCACTTTTAATGTTAATAGTGGCCTCGTTGTCATCAATCCTATCACTTTACTTCGAGTTTAAGTACTGGGGTGGGTTAAGGGAACCTGATGGTGATGGTGGATGGCCCACGGTAACCGTCATAATGCCCGTTAGGGGTATGGACCAGAACCTTGAGGGTAACGTTAGAAGCGTCCTTGGGCAAAGGTACCCAGCCTCGGTGGAGTACCTATTCATCATCGACAACCTAGATGACCCAGCCTACAAGATTGTGGGTAATGTGATTAAGGGTTGCGGCAATGCCAGGATTATACTTAACGAGGGAGGGTTAAGCAAGGGCTCCGCGTTGGCTAGGGGTATTGGTGAGGCTAAGGGGGATGTGGTGGTCTTTGTCGACAGCGACGCCTACGTCCACGACACCTGGCTCCTGAACCTAGTCAAGCATCTTAAGGCTGGTGCTGGGGCAGCGACCACGTATAGGTTTTACTCACCCCTGGGTAGACTTAGCCTCGGTACTTTGCTTAAGGCTAGTTTCAACATGATTGGGATAACAGCCATGCAGAATAAGACCGCTAGGTTCGCCTGGGGTGGGTCAACGGCAGTGTGGAGGAGCCTACTCCTGAAGTGGAACGTAACCAAGTACCTCCCCCACTACCTCAGTGACGACTACGTGATAACGCACATGGCTCATAGGGATGGCTTAGAGATAAGCTTCACACCGAGGTCAATGGTCATCACCCTGGAAGACACTAACGTGAGCGAGGCGTTTAGGTGGGCCGTTAGGCAACTATGGTACGTTAAGGTCTACGGCTTCAGTGGGTTCGCCCTATATGCGGCATCATACACACTCTACGCCCTAACACTACCCATAGCAGTGGCCATTTCAGCATTAATCCACTGGGCCCTGGCGCTGGGCCTAGTACCCTACGTGGTGGGTGTGTTTAAGGATTATTACAGGGTTAGTAGGATTAGGGGGCTGGGGCCCTTCTACGCCACCATCATTAAGGGTAGGTATACCTATGCCCTAGCCCTCGCCTCAATAATCAACGTCTACTTCTCCTGGGCTGCAATACTGGCCACGGCTTTGACTAGGAGGATAAACTGGAGGGGTAAGGTGTTCACTGTTGATGACGTTAAGAGGGGTGTGGAGCAGGCCCCATTGCCTTAACGCTACTCAACGCCAAGAATCCTCTTAAGTCCTGGGTAAGCCTCAAACAGCTGCTCCTGCATCGCTATGGTGTAGTACTGTATTATTATCTCAACGAGCAGTATCAGCCCTATTCCCGTACCGTAAACACCAAGCACATCACCTAACGCTGCTATTAAACCGGCAAGAAGCCCACTGGTGAACGTGAGCGAGTTAACGTACCTCCTCAGGTGCATTGCAAGTGACCTAGCCGAGGTCCTAAAGCCCGGTATGGATAAGCCACTGGTAACCATCGTCCTGGCCTGATCCTCGGCGCTTAAGCCGGCTAGGTTAACCCATAGGTATGCGAAAACTATTGACAAGGCAATGTACATCAGTATGTGGACTACCACGTACTGAGGCGTCATGTTGAAGGGGACCACTGTGAAGTAGTATATCAATGATGACGTGCATGGTTCATTAATGGTCCCGAACTTAGCAGTACTCACAGTCCTTATGCAGGCTATTGCGTTAAGGAGGGCGTTGGCGTTATGGGGGTTGTAGGTTGCCCAGATGAAGTACAATCCATTGTATATCAAGGCGACTGTGTAGGCCGTGAATATTATCGGCAGCACCGACACGTACATGACCTTGAAGGGGTAGGAAACCTTATACCCACCGTACTGGACTAGGGAAAGCGGTATCCTAACCTCCATCAACTCGACGTAGGCTATGAAACCCCCGAGGACTATTGTTGATACCAAGCCCACCAGGCCCGGTAGGTTAAACCTGTAAACCACTGATAGGAGTGGGGCGAGGGCGTGAGTAGTGGCAGCGTTGTAGATGGCTGCAATTAACGCGGGTATAATACCCAGTAGCTCCCCGGCACCCACGGTTACGGGTAGGAAGGTTGACTGGAATATTGACCTAACTATGCTTATGAGTATGAAGAGGGATATGCCGCTCCCAATACCCCAACCCTTGGATACCATGTCATCCAGCAGGATCACTATTATTGCACCAAACAGCATCTGAAGCCAAACCACGAAGGCTAGGGTTGGGGAAGCAGCCACAACCTGGTGGGTTGATAGTATGAAGGCACCCTCAAACATGGCTATCACTATGGCGACCAGCTTAGTTAAGGCCGTGAACCTGGCCTGATCCTTGGGGTCATTTAAGTCTACGTCCATTAACTCCGAGAAGGCCACCAATTCCATTATAATGCCTGCTATTATTATCGGGCCTATGCCCAACTGGGCCAGTGTCCCATTGGTCGACGCGAATATTATAGCCACCAGTGGGTTAAAGAGCGGACTGCTAGATGATGCGACAATACCGTACAGTGGTGTTACTGACAATAGTAGATAGACTGTTGCGGCTAGGAAAGTCCAGATTAGCCTACTACCCAGGCTCACAGGTCTATTGGGTCTTGGCACAGTGGGCATTAGCGTTAGCACCGGCTCCACAGCCTCAATAAACCTCCTCGATGACACGAACCCCTAAGTTAACGGGGATTAATAAGGTTTATTAGTAGGCGCCATCAACCACCGCATATTGCTCAGGCAACAGCCCCATGTGCTAAGGGTTAGGGTTACCTAAACCCTGCGCATTTCCACAATGAACCAGTTACGGCGTATTAATGCCGCCTGGTGGGCCCGCCGGGACTTGAACCCGGGATCTCCCGCTTTCTTAGGCTAACCTCCACGTAAGGCGGACTTTAGGGCGGTTGGACCGCTATCCTAACCAGGCTAGACTACGGGCCCCATGGGTCATTAATCCACGGTTTATTAAGCTTTACCTAAATCCCTCATTAGTTATGTTCATCTGGTCTTGCAAATATTTAATAAGTGCAGATGCCCTCCATATGGATTAGATTTCATATTACCTCATGCCGTAATATACGGCGGCTTCGCACCCTTTAGGGGTGAGTCACAGATTATAGCTCTGTGGTTAGGTTAAACTTAGTATCATGTTTAAATAGGGGGGTGTATTAAGGGTTTTGATGATGTTTCATAGGGAGCTTTCAATGATGTATGAGGCTGGTAATAGGACTATAGTGGAGTTAATCATTAGGCTTAGTGAGGATAGACCAGGTATATTAGCGGCCATATCTGATGTGCTGGCTGAGAACGGCGTCAACATTCTTAATGTGTCCTTCAATAGGCTCCAGAAGATGATTCACGTCGTTGCCGACTTCACAAATTCAGTGTCGTCGATAAGTGATGTTGAGGGGATGCTTAGGAAACTCTCCTTCATCTACGATGTAATGGAGAAGGTACTTAATAACGACATTTACGTCCTGGCCACGTTATCAATACCAACCTTCAACAATAATTACGTATTGGCAGTGGACCATGACGTACTTGAGAGGCAAATGGGCGAGCAGGTTTTAAGCATGGTAAGAGCCATGGGGAGGAAGGATGGTGAGTTAATGTTAGGCATGTACAGCACCTTCAAGCCCAATGAACTATACGTAGCTCAATTAAGGGGCTTAGGTAGGGTTCAAGTTCAGATTATGGACGGCTCAGTGCTGGTTAGGGTTTGCCGTGAGAACCTAACGGACAACTTCTCAAGGGTAATATTAAGCTACCTGGAGGGCTTCGCCGAGCCGTTTAATGGAAGGGTTCAGGACCAAGGGTTGGAGGAGTCGTGCCTACGCATCAAGTTAATGATGGAGGGCGGCAAGCAATAACAATAATCGCCATTTATACCCTTTAGTCCACCATCAATTCAGGATCACTAAGAAACATTACCTAAGCATTAATCATTAACCTTACGTTCACTAGTGGGCCCGCCGGGATTCGAACCCGGGACCTTCCGGTTATGAGCCGGACGCTCTACCATGCTGAGCTACGGGCCCCACCCCTATGGTCACCTTAGCCTTTTTAACTTTTACCTCGGGTCCCTTTTAAACCATTCTCAGCATTACCACTCAAGCCCCATGACGCCCACAACTCCTCTATCATAGTAGTGCTTAACAGCCCTAAACTCGGTAACCAAGTCTGCAATTTCAAGGAATTCCCTTGGGGCACCCCGCCCGGTTAAAACAACGTTAACCTCACTGGGCAGTTTCCTTATACCCTCAATAACCTCACTGGCGCTCATTAACCCATTATCTACTGCATTGTTGATCTCATCTAGGATTAACAGGAATGGCTTAACCTCAACGCTGCGTTCAATAGCCCTATTGAACACCTCTCTCGGTGTTCTTAGGGCAATATCACTCATGTAGTAGACCTCAACCAGATCACTCATCTTGGATAATGCAAGGTACTCCCCAACCCACTGACCCCTGTAAATCAGTGTCTTCATAACGTGGGCCACTATTGACCTTAAGCCATGTCCATAAGCCCTAACCACAAGCCCAAGGGCGGCGGTAGTCTTACCCTTCCCATCCCCAGTATACACCAGTATTAGGCCCATAAGGCACGGCTTATGTGCATGTATATAAAAACATGCCTTAGTACACCCAATACACGTGAAATACCTGACACAACTAATGCTTACCCTTGGTTACCCTCTCCACCAATGAACTCCTCCAGTTACTGTAATCCTCAGGCTCAATGCTTGCCCAAACCTCCTCCAGGGTGACGTATCTTAACCCAGGCCTTGGCTTGAGCATTGAGCCAGGCACAACGTAACGTTGCCTATTGGCGTACCTGTCAGGCACACCAACGTACACCTTAATTCTCCTTAAGGCGGCTCTACCCCTATGCTGCTTGTGCGGTAACATGCCTCTAATTATCCTCCTAAGTATCCTATCAGGCCTCCTAGGCCACTTGGGGCCAACCTTCTCCGGGTTGTAGTGGGTCCTTATCTCACTCATCCTCCTCTTAATCCAATTAATGACCATGTTCCTGTCCCCCGTTATCACAGCCTTCTCAGCATTCACAATTACGATAGCCTTACCCTGCAGAGCTAGTTTAGCCACCACTGTGGCTAACCTACCCGCTATGTGGTTGGATGCATCTATAACCACCTCACCCTCCTCCGGTAACTCACCCTTGTTAAGCACCTTATACCCACTCACAGCCATGAATTACCACGGACTCCGGTGCACCACCCCCCTTTAAAAAATTAAACCTAAACGCCCAGTTAGCCGGCATTGGGATATGGTGAAATATTTATTAGTGAGCCACACCGGTATTATCTTTATGCATAATAGGGGTGGGCAGGCAAGCGCTGTTGAGGCCATTATAGTGGTGGTAGTGTTTATCCTAGCCCTGGTGCTCGTACTTAGGCTACTCCCAGGCTACATTAGGACGACTGGGGGTGAGGTTAATAACCTGCAGCTCAATGCCATGGCGCAGAGCCTATTAACATACATAGTGACTAATCCAGGTAACCCACCCAACTGGGGGCTTAATGCCACTGGCCTACTATCCTTCGGGTTGGCTGAGGAGGGACAGCTCTATGACCTGGATCCCTTTAAGGTGCTTCAACTGGTCTACTGGGACTACGCTAACAACGTCAGTGATGCACTATCGCCCGGTAACCTCCAAGGCTATTGCAGCTTAAGCCAGATTAATGGTGCTGGCTTCCAGCAGTACCTAAGCCAATACAACGTGAGCTACGTTTCATTAACCTCAGACTGGTTATTCACCATCGCCAAGCCCACTAAGGCTCCGTGGGTAATAAGCTACAGTTACGTCAAACGGCTCCTTGGCCTGGACAACAGTTACGATTTCCTACTAGTAATCACACCTGTCCTCAACATAACCGTTAAGGCATCGTCCTCATTCACCACAAATTCATTCTACGTCTACGTTAAGGTAACTAACTATGCCACTGGTCAGCCTGTGTCTAACGCCTCAGTCACGTTAAACTACTTTGCAATGGATCAGGGTGGTGATGACTTAGCCTGCAACTACTCAAGCATACTTGCATCGATGAGTAATGTTAAGGTTTCCTGCGTTAACGCACCCTACGGTACGCCGCTACCATCACCATCATCATTCACCATCATCCAGTACAACCCTGGCTTAGTCATTCAAGGCACATCCACTGGGGTAACCAACGCCTCTGGGATTGCCAGGTTAACGCTACCCATGGCTTATGATAGCGATAACTACTACTACTTCGTTATATACGCCTCCGTGTCCGGCCTAGGTGACTACAGCTACTACCAGTACCCATCCTTCAACCAGACACCACTACTTGTGGCTGGGCTATTACCGGCATTAAACGGTGTGGGTAACAGCATAGTCTTCGCTGACCCGCATCTATTCACAAACTGCCTACTCAACCAGAGTTTGATTACGAACCCTGGACAGTCGGCATTGGGTTTGAGGATAATAGCCGTGTTTAAGTCTGAGTATGGCTACACCTTCAGGTCAATTAACTTCACTATAAACCCAGGCAGGGGGAGTAATAGCTACCCAGTGCCCTGCAGCTACCTAAGCAGCATTAACACCCCCAACTACGCCGCCTGCTACTGGAACCTACCAAGTACGCCAATGCTGCTTCTGGTGTGGATTCAGAGGAATAGCCAGGGCCAAAGCAATAGCGTACCCACTAGCCAGCTACTAATCATACCATACGGCTACAACCCAGAGTATTACCTAACCGATAGAACCATCATATTCGGTAGGGCCGTTAAGTATGCGCCAACCGGTGTTGCCCAGGGCCTCGTCTACATAGGCAACGCAGCCTACTTGGTTAAGCTGTACCTCTACTACAGGGGTAACGCCTACGGTGGTCTCAGTGTTGGTTAGGTGTGGGCAGGCTGTACTGCTGATAGCCCTAGTAATAGCCCTAGCCGTCCTAACCCTGGCTGTGGTCTACAGGGTCTTCGCCATGACGCCAGCCTACGTTTACCAGAGGAGCATATACTACGTGTTTAAGTACAACCCAACCCTCGTTGCCCAGGGCCTAGTACTCGACATGAACACTGCCCTACTGGGCTTTGCTAGGAACTTCAGCCAATACATGGTCTATGATGGGTTTAACCTATACCTCTACTCCATAGCCGGCGTAACCCCAGTCTACATGAGCCTTACTGAACTGCTAAAGGAGGTTTACGGGATGATAGTTAACACAGTCTACACTCCCACTGGCCTAGCCATACCCACGTCGCCTAGCAACGTCCAGTTCAGCTACATAACGAACTACTATGGGGCTTTGGGCACTGGCCTAAGGTACGTCTACTCCGGGGGCTACAGCTCAGCCATATTCATCAATGTGACTGGGAGCTACAACATGCCCACACTAGGCGTCTATAACCTAACCTTAAACTCTGTATTCAACCTTACTGTAAGCTTAGTTAAACCATCCACAGCCACATGCACGGGAAGCCTAAACCCAATAACCTACACCGCAACCTACAGGTGCCTATTCAACTTCACTAGCAACACTTACACCTGCACTGGCCCAGGATTCAGCAAAACTGGGGTCGCAAACAAACCCTGGGCGCCACAATACGGCAGTAGCCTAAGTTACATCCCCAGTACAGGTTGGGTGGCTGGCAGTGGTGTGAATACGCTCATGCTAGTCTACCCAATTGATGAACTTAATGGGCCAAGTGGATTTAAAATAAGCGCACTATTCAGGGTTAACTCAAGTAACTTCCTAATCGGTTTAAACTTCCTGGCTCAATACCCATCGAGCAGTGTACCATCGACGACTGGCTACACGTACTACGTTACGCCAAGTGGTGTTTACTTCAACGGTAATAATATTTATAGTAAAAGCCCCGCTGTCGGTGACCTTGAAAACCTGACAGTCTACATTGTTCCCAACGCGCCCTACGGCGTATTCAGCTCAACACCCACCGCGACACTTTACCTATACCTAAACGGGAGCCAGGTGTACAGTACCACGATTAACCTACCGGCATGGCACTACGTCTACTCATCCGCCTTCAATAACTACGCTTACATATTTAGTGGTCAGTCCAACTTAAATCCTTCAGTGATGTTGGGTTCCTGGGTAGTGGTGCTGCTTAGTAATGCCGTCCTTAATGCGGCGTCATTTAAACTATATTCAACCTATCAATTACCCACATCAGTTTACATGGCCGTTAGCCTAAATAATGCTCCAGCTGTTGGGTCAGGGTTAAGCCTAAGTATTGTTAAGCCTGGTGGGGGGGTTACAGTGGTGAAGCCAGGTTACCTTGGCTTCAACTACACGGTATGCAACATAACCAGTAATGCCGTAATATTCAGCGTAACCATGCCAAATCTCAATAACTTGACAAGCCAATTGAGGGATTACCCATACTACCAGTACCTACTTAACGTTAGCTACAACGGCGTTAACCTACTGCTCAACCCATGGGCAGCTGGGTCGCTTAAGTACTATGGTCTATGGAGTATTAACAATATTCCAGGGGGTTACTCAGCCACCTCCATGGGCCCCTACTGGTTAATCATATACAACACAACGTCGAATACCCTGCTCTACGTATTCCCACTTTGGAATGGTGGATCACCCACATTGCTGGAGATTTACCAGGGATTCTATGTAACAGCATACATAAGCGGCATAGCCTACTACTACACGGGTCCCGTTAAGCTACCAGGCTTCCTTAATGTAATGGGTCAACTCTACGCCAATTACACGGCGTACACGTATAGCGTGCTACTGACCCATGAACCCACTGGGTACGTAATGGTGAGTGAAGTCACCAGGTTACCACCTTCGGCTCCCAACCCAGTTACATCCACTAATTACATATGGGAGTTCCAGCACTTCCCTAACCAGACCTTGCCGTACGTGTACTTCAGCTACACTATAATGGACTGCACGGGCATTGGGCAGTACTCGGGGGTTAGCTACTCTAACTATGCCTTAATATTCATCACTCCTAGTAATACCCAGAACGGCGTATTATTAACCTACTATGAACCAGGTAGCGGTGGTCAGCCGTGTTGAGGGCTGGTCAAGCTAGGTTGATTGAGGCGGTGGCCGCTGTGACGGTGCTTGTGGTCATCTTCTCAATGATACCCATGCTCTTTAAGACACCACTAACACCCCTTAGAAGCCAGGTCCAGGTTGATGTGAACCAGTACGCCTACAACTCCCTGTACGCATTAGTCACCAACCCGGCCTTCATAGCCTCTATTCAAAATGGTAACTGGAGTGAACTACACTCACTGGCCTCACTCATAGTTGGGCCTCAGTTCAACTGGTTCATAGGCATTGAACCACTCTACAGGGCTTACATGATTGGTTCATACAGGGTTACGGGTAGTTACGTGGCTTTCAATGTGTCGATAGCCCCAAGCCCAGGTATTAACGGTGGTTATGCCCTAGTCACCATACCCATCTATATCCTTAACCAGGGCTTGCCGTTGAGGTACAGGGTAAACACCACCGTGCCGATGGCCAACGTCTTCATAACCACGTCCAACGGTGGGCCAGTTTACTGGTGGCTTCAAAGCTACGATTACGTAACCGAGGAGGCTGAGGTTTGGCTATATGTGCCTAGTGGTTCAGGTAGGTTAACATTCTACGTCTCCACGAACTCAGACGTACCCTACAACCCATTGAGCAGCTCCTACTGCAAACTGGCCTACTGCCCACCCTATGGTGGAGCCAGCACGTTCATGGCCGATTCAACGAGCCTTCAACCACTGACCTACAATAACGGTGCGGCAGTTTTCAATACACAGCAGGGTTACTCAACATACCTCGGCTTTACGATAGGCAACATAAACTGTGGTGGTAATGGCTACTACAGTATAGGGGGTTACTCACTGACTCTCAATGTTCCTCAGGGTTCAACGGAGGCCTGCAGTATCATTAACCCAGGGCCCAGTGGTTCATTGGCGTACATGGTTGGGCAGTTGATTAAGGCGATACCAGGTGCTCAATTCAACCTGAACCTAAATTACCAAGTCACCCTATACAGCGGCAACGCCTACCAGCAATTCCAAGTCCCAGTCACATTAGCCTTCCAGTACGGTTCATCAACCATGAACATGATTCTCTATATTAATGGACAGAAAACCGCAGCGCTAAGTAACATTAACTACATTTACCTGTACGGCTTAACCATAAGCGCCTACTCGTATGCGATAGAGTGCCCAGGCAATTTAGCGGGTTTTAACGTAACCGTAAGTGTTAATATTCATGATTACGTTTCGGGGGTCGATAGGGCTATGATTGGGTCGTATCAGTTACCCTGTAGCTTAGCTAGCCTCCAGTATAATCCATCAGCCTCAACGTCAATGAACATTAACGGCGCTGCGTTGAGCCTAACCTCCCCACCACCCAGCTACCCCAATTACTACTATTACAACACCACTGAAGTTATTTATGACCTACTCTTCACCTCACCAGCATACTCAACACTAATTGCAAGCGCCTACGTCAACTACGCAATCCTCTACAACGTTGTACCAAGCCAGTACGCTTACGGTATAGTAGGCTTAAGATTCACCCCGACAACTGGGGCATACACGGTTATTGTGCTACCCAATGGGACATACTACTTAATAGCCCTTGAACTACAAAGCCTTAGTGGTGGTTAACATGGCTGGGCTTGGTGAATCAACCCTTGTGGGGGTTGTTATATTAATAGCGGTGGTCCTCGCCATGGCGGCAGCCTTCATGATATACGCCATGGGTAACTTCAATAGGTCAGCTGCCTTAGCCTCACTTGCCCAGGCGGAGGCGTTCATGACTAACGTAGCTGATGATGTCGAGGCATCAATGTACGTGCCTGGTACTGTGCTAGTCTACGCCTTACCAACCACTGGGTACGGCGTCTTTAACCTAGTCAGCGGCTTCTGCACAATATCAATAAACGGAACCACCTATGGTAGTGGCGCCGTGGTGTATGGGGTACCACCAAGGCTGGTATCATACCAAGGTGGTTTCATAGACGTGATTAGGGGTGGGGGTGCTAATGGCCTACCAAGCTCCACCAATGAAAGTACAATTGTGCTTAACCCAGCTGCACCGTTAATATCAATAGTCCAGTTCGGCTACGGCCAGTTGAACGGCGTAACCTACGGCACCTACATAGCCATGTTCCCGAGGTTAATGGCTATCAGCAGCGGCTCAAACACTTACATCTACATCCCCATGATTAACGTTAAGCCGTCGTCATTTAGGACCGGGTTAAACATCAACGTCACTAACGTCTACACAATGACTCTACCCACCAAGAGCAGCTTCACGATTAGTGACTCCTGTGGCCCATTCAACAACAGTTATACTATACCAGGCGGTGGGGTGGTTACCTTGGTCTTCATTAACATGACAGTAACCTTCAGGTGACTTAAATGGACTTGGTGGGTTACATAATAATAACGGTAGTCCTCGTGGCCCTTGCCATGGCGATCTACTACTACGTCAACTACTACCTAACGTACAACATGCTTAACACTGCCAATTACCTGGAATCCCTAGTCTACAATGCCGTGGTCCATGAGTTCCAGAGTGCCGCTGCACTGGCGTCGTTGGGTAACGTAATTGGCAGTTTCACGTACCAGTTAACCCTACCAAGCTCAACAGCCCCTAGCCAGGGCATGGCACTCTACTACACGGTAACCCTATACCCCAGTAACCTACCTGGGGGTGGGGTTGGCCTCTACGCCAACGTCACGGTTACCGTTAGCCTAGGGCAGCTTTACGTTAAGGTGAGCAGGGTTAACTTACCCGTTTACTCATCATCTGAGCCATTCACGGTGGTAGCCTTAAACTGCCTTAACGAGCAGTCGCCAGTGACCCTAGTCAGCGGTAGTTGGTCAACAGCACCAACCCCAGTTCCGAGTTGCACCTGGAGTAGTGCCACAGTTGCCGAAAGTGAGGCCGTTATTATTGTTGAGAAGTAGCGGGTTATGAGAAGAACCTCTGCCTCATCTCCTCCCTCTCAGCATTATACAGCCTAGCCACGAGGTCACCCAGCTCCTCCGTTGACCCATCCGATGACAGCAACTCCTCAGCCCTACGCAGACTAATCCTACTGGCCACGGCCAGTAGGCCCCTCCAACCGTACTTGGTTATCAACTCACCAGCCTTAACCAACCTCTCATAATCATCACCATCACCCCTCCTAAGCAGCATAGCCACCTTGTCAGGCTCCATTTTAGAAGCCGCCAGCTTAACCGAACCGCACCTTGGGCACCTTAAATCCTTAATCAACTCCTTAACCTTACCAACATATACATTGCCACAGTTGAGGCAAGCCATGGTCAATGACTCATTCATTAGTCTAGCCTTAACACTCTCCATTATCAACTTATCTAGGCGCTCCGGGGCTATTACCTCAAGCCTACTACTGGCCTTGCTCAGTATCTCCCTAGCCATTGGGCTGAACTCACTCCTCTCAAAAACCTGAACCTTAATTGAACCCTGGCTAATTGCCCTAAGCACGGCCACTGCCCTATCCACGTCAAGGTCGCTTGTTATGAACTCCCTAAGGGCCTCCACGTAGACGGGTGTCCCCTCAAGCGCCTGGATTAGGTTTGTTATGCTTATGTCTGAGAGGGACTTGTCACCCTTAATCACGTTGAACCTCCTGGCTATGTGAATCACCTTCCTCTTGAATAGCCCTGTCTCAAGGGCAATCCTCCTTATGTACTGCAGTAGCTCATCCATGCTTAACCTGGCCAGTGAATTAAGGGCATCTATGATAATGCTGGTGTTAACGTTGCTGGGTAATTGAAGTATTATTGCGTATGGGTCCTGCTGAACCCTGACGGGTAAGCCAAGCTCATTTGTCATGTAACTGGCCAGCAACCTAGAGAGGGTCCTGTTAACCAGTGTACCGAAGCTGGCGTGCACCACCACTAATTCACCAACCCTCTCAATAACCACTACGTCGTCTGTTGGGACGAAGCCGTGCCTCAACTGTTCCCTAACAGCCGACACCACGTACTCAATGGTACGCCTTGATACGCCTAACTTCTCCGTGAGCTCGTCGACCACCGCCTCGTAACCCTTCCCAACCATTAACTCGTCGGCAATTACCCTCTTAATCCTCCCAACGTCCTGGGCTATCTCGAAGGGCACCGGTATCTCTTCCCCAATCCACGATGGTATCGCCCCCACTGGATCCTTAGCTGGCTCAACGTAGACGACATCATCCTTGATGGACCTTAACACCCAGACGTTACCCCTGAAGACGAACTTAACCCCAGGCTCACCGTACTCAGCCATGAAGGCCTCGTCCAGTACACCCACGGCTTCATTGGTGTCTATCCTGGTGACTAGGTACTGCTTCTCCTCTGGTATCATGGATAGGTTGTTGAAGAAGTACATCCTCAACTCAGCCCTGGACCTGGGGTTCCTTGGCTTAAGCACCACCCCCTCATCCTCAATGAAGTACACTAACCTAGGCCTAATGCCCTCACTCATGAACCTCAGGACAGCCACCAACTCATCCCTGGAAAGGTTTCTGTAGGGGTAGGAACCCTTAACAATGTTCATTATCTCGTCGACAGTCCACCTAGGCCTCATCAACACCAGGGAGGCTATCTGGTTGAATAGGACATCGTAGGGCTTCTCGGGTGTTTTAGTGGGTTCAAGCCAACCCGCCCTAGCCCTGTTAACAATGGCTATGGCCTCCAATGTATCGTTAATGTCCTCAGTCACCACAACACCCCTTGGCACCTTATCTAACCTGTGCCCACTCCTACCAACCCTCTGAACCAGCCTAGTGGCTTGGTGTGGGGATACGTATTGGATGACTTGATCCACGTGCCCTATGTCTATGCCCAACTCCAGGCTTGAGGTGGCCACAACAGCCTTAAGCCTACCACCCCTAAGCATCTCCTCAGTGTTAAGCCTACTAACCCTGGATAGTGAACTGTGGTGTATCGACACTGGGTAGGTTGGGTTAACCATCAGTATTCTTGAGGTTAGCAGTTCAGCCATGGACCTCGTGTTAACGAAGACTATCGACGACTTACCCTCATTGTCAATCAGGTTCATTATGTACAGTAGCCTGGCTAGGGCATCCCTGTGGAAGAGTTCATCGACGTTAATACCCTCGGCCTTAACGTACCTACCCTTAAGCTCCTCTATTTCGTCACCACTTAACGTCACGGCTGGGTTAATGACGTCGAATTTGTAGTCCCTCACAAAGGATAGGTTAATGATCTCACAGTCCTCATCATTACCGACCAGGAACTTAGCCACCTCACTGGGTGAACCCACGGATGCCGATAACCCAATCACCTGGAACCTGCCGGCGAGCATCTTAAGCTTCTGGAGCCCTATGGCCAATTGACTGCCCCTCTTATCCTCAACCAACTCATGGACCTCATCGACTATGACCCACTTAACCTTGGATATATGTTCCCTAAGCCTACTCCCAATGAAGAGTATTTGAAGTGTCTCAGGTGTAGTTATGAGTAATTCAGGTGGGTTCCTGCTCTGCCTAGCCCTCTCATTCTTATCAGTATCCCCATGCCTAACCGCCACGTTTAAACCGGCATTACTAGCCCACCACTCAATCCTCCTCAACAAATCCCTGTTAAGAGCCCTTAGGGGGGTTATGTAGAGTATGTAAACTCCCCTGGGCTTATCCTGGGGCAGGTTGAGGTACATGGATAAGACGGGTAGGAGAGCTGCCTCAGTCTTACCACTCCCCGTTGGGGCCATTAGGAGCGTGTTTTTGCCGCTTAAAATAACTGGTATTGCCCTAACCTGGGGTTCTGTAAGCTCCCTAAACCCCCTCTTAACCATCAATTCCCTAATCAATGGGTGAAGCATGTTAAGCGCATCATCACTACGCATTATTACTACCACCGACGTCAATAATCCCTTAAAAAAGTTTCCACAGTACAAATAGATATGATTCTACACATCACGCGCAGGCAAGCCTAGGCAGGTCCATTGCACCAGGCTCATTGCTCAACTACTTGATGCTAGGGCTCTGGAGTAATATTTTTAAGTACATGTGTCAAGACCTGTTGATGAAATATAGGCTAATGGACATTTTAGCGTGCCCGTACGATAAAACATTCCCACTAACGCTAGTGGTGTTTGAGGAGAAGCAGTACCCGGAGAGGACGTATACGGGTAAGGTGCCGTTCTGCGAATTGTACTGCGCATTCAAGAAGATGAACATCAAGGATATGAAGAACCCGGCCCAGGAGGCTCCATGCGGTGAGTGCATAAAGCATGAGGTGGTTAACGGTATACTCTACTGCCCAACATGCGGTAGGTGGTACCCGATAAAGGACGAGATACCCATACTACTGCCCGATGAGTTGAGGAATAAGAAGGATGATGAGGAGTTCCTCGAGAAGTACAAGGATAGGATCAGGGAGTTAGCCCCAGACATAGCGCCAAAGATACTTAAGCAAACCTCTCAATAAGCCATCACCCTCAAGGCGGTAATCACCTGCACACGAGAGGGGCTAAAAACCCAGGCCTGTGTTAGACCTGGAGCGAAACCTTAATAATCACTCTCAACATTCTAAGGGCTGGATGAGCAGTAGGCCTGATGACGTGGCTGAGTTGATAAGGAGTGAGTTCGGTGAGGACTCAGACCTTGTGCTTAGCCTTTATAAGGCTTATAGGGAGAGGGGTGTTAGGGGGGTTAGGGAGGAGTTAAGCAGCATGCTTGGTAAGTATGGGGTTAAGGTATGAGCAACCGCCTAACAATCACTTCTCTGGAGTTGGAGGGGTTTAGGGTTTTCAAGGGTAGGGTAGGCTTCAACTTCATTGATGGGATAAACATAATCCACGGCCCAATAGGCTCAGGCAAGTCAAGCATAATACAAGCCATCGAGTTCGCACTATACGGCAACCAACTCGAGGCCAGGGAGAGGGTGGCTAAGTTAAGCGACTTGATAAACGAGGAGAGTAGTGAGGCATCCGTAACGCTTAGACTGGGGAATAACATGATAGTTAGGAGGCTAACCCGCAGGGGTGATTCAACTTACCAAAGCCTGACCCTGAACGGCAACAGGGTGCCTGATGAAGAGGTCGTCGCCCTGCTGGGCATTGACAACGACGACTTTGAGAGGTTCATACTGGTCAGCCACAAGACACTTGAGGAGTTGGTTTACGGGCCTGTTAAAAGGAGGACAATAGCCATAGATAGGCTCTTCGGCCTGGAATTCCTAGAAATACTGGGCAACGTATTACCCATTAGGCAGGTTAATGAGGCCATTGAGGCCAGGAAGCAGAGGCTAGCCAGCATAAGGGAGGTGGAGGACTTGCTACGCAGGTATGGCTCAATCAAGGCTGCAGTGGATAGGAGGAGTAGGTTAGCCGCCGAGGTGGAGGGTATTAGGGACCAGATTAAGTCTATATCATCGGCCTACGTTGAGTTAGCCAACAGGAGGTCTAGGTACCTTGAGGCTATTAGGAAGGTTGAGGAGCAGTATACCAGGTACCTTTACGTTAGGGAGAGGCTCAGGCAGCTTGAGGAGGAGCTTAGGGGCGTTAGGGAGGAGGATTACGGGGAAACCCTGATTAAAGGGAGCCTAGAGGTCATTAGGCACATGCTTATGCCAAGACTCGAAACAGCCATGCTACAGGACCTAGCCGAGAGGCTCGAGAAGGCAACAACGATAGATGAACTACTTGAGTTAAGCTACAGCGGCGTTAATGCGCTTAACGGCAAGGTGAGGGAGCTTGAGGAGGAGCTTGAGGAGATGAGGAGGAGTAGGGAGGAGTTGAATAGGTTAATAGAGAGGGCTAGGGGAGAGTTAGCCTCAATAACCGAGAGGCTTAACAACCTTGAGAAGGCGGCTAGGCAATACTCTGAGTACGCCAAGAGGTATGGGGACCTAAGCAAGGTTAAGGCCGACCTTGAGGAGGCGAGGGCGCGGTACAGTGAACTTGAGGCAACGGCCAGGGTTAAGGCATCAGCCCTCGAGGTGCTTAACTACCTGATAAGGGAAATTGAACTACATGGTGAGGCGACGTGCCCAGTGTACGGGTTTAAGGTGACCCAGGATAAACTGGGTGAACTTAAGGAGAGGGCCAGTGGCCTGCAGAGGGAGTTAAGCGAGTTAAGGGTCATTGACGTTAAGAACCGTATCAGTGAACTTGAGGGTGTTGCCGTGGAGATGGAGAACCTCTACAACCAGTACCTCCAGTACCAGGAGTTAACCAATAGGGCTGGGGAATATAAGGCGCAGTTAAGCCAGTACCTGGATAAGTTGCAGAGGGTTGAAAGGTCCATAGCGGACCTGGAGAGGAGGATAAGGGAGTATAAGAGCGTGGTTGAACTAGCCAGTAAGAGACTTGAGGAGACTGAGAAGAGGTACCTAATCCACAGGAAGCTTAAGGAGAGGGACTCGCTTAGGGCTGAGGAGGATAGGCTACTTAATGAACTTAAGGGGAGTGGTGTGAACCTTGAGGAGGCTGTCAGTGTGGATGAGGCGATGAGGGACATGGAGAGGAGGATGGATGAGCTTAGGAAGAGGCTTGAGGAGGCCACGGCTGAGTACATGCAACTGGACACCGTTCTATCGAGGGTAAGCCAGGGGGAGGTTGACGTTGAGAAGCTGCTCAGCGAGGTTAAGGAGCTTGAGGATATCAACGCCAGGTTTCAGCGCATACTGGGTAGGCTTAGGGAGGTTCAGGGGAAGGTTAGGGGGAGGGTTGTGGAGATGATACAGTCCAACGTTGCAAACCTGTTTAGGCAGCTTTACCCCTACAGTGACCTGGAGGGCATCACAGTTAGGCTTAAGGAGAGGAGGGGTGGGGGAAGCGACTACGTGCTCTACGCCACTAGGGGCGGTAGGGATGTACCTATCTCTAGGCTTAGCGATGGCCAAAGGTTAACCCTAGCCCAATCCTTCGTACTGGCTGTGTATAGGCTAATGCAGCATAACGCAGGGTTCATACTGATGGATGAACCCATACCGTACGTTGACGTTAACGCCAAGGAAACCTTCTCAGCAACAATAACCAAGGCCGTTGAGGAGGGGGTTATTAGGCAGGTTATCCTAGCCACCCAGGATAACGAACTCCTGGAGGCGCTACTTAGGAACGCCGATAGGGGTAACGTCAAGAGTAACGTAATTAAGCTTCAACGCCCCAGTTAAGTAGCAGGCTAAGAATGCAGGCACTACTCTCACTATCATCAGCATTGAGGGGGATGTGCAGCGGCCTCTACATCAACGGTAGGCTACTTAACAGGTACGGTGGGTTTAATGAAGTCGCAGTGCAGGTGTTACTTGGTAGGCTTAGGGTGTGCAGGAGACGTGGGATCGGGGATGTTGTGGCAATGGTTGGCGACTTCCCAATCCTAAGCGGGGTAGGTGGCCATGAGGCGGACTGCCTAATAGACCATAAGTGCAGTGACCAGGTTAGCTGCAATGCAGCAATGCCCGAGCACCCGCGGTTCATTATCGATGTTTCCCTTTGGAGGAGGCACACCAAGGGTGAGTTAAGTAGCCTAATGGTTCAGTTGATGCAAACCATCAGGGAGGTGAGGAGGTACCTGTGGGATGGGAACATAACCATAAGTGGCGCTGACCCAGAATTCATAAGCCTCTTCAAGGCAGCCGCAGGCAACATGAGAACCATGGTGAAGTTCACAGGCGGCATACCTGTTGATTACTTGAAGTCGGCTATAATGCTAGACCCCTACGGCGAGGTCGAGTTAACGGAAACCATGGTTAAGACCACTGAAACCTTCATAATAGGTGGGATAAGTGACAGTGAGGTCGTTAGGAGGGGTGAAACGTACGAATTGTATAGGCTGATTAAACTGGGTGAGTATAACGTGCCCAGGGTTAGGATAACGCTCAGAGGTGTGTTGACTGGGGTACCGGAGAGGATAAATAAGGTGGTTTCAATACTACTGATGGTTAGGTTCAGCGGTTACGGCATTAATGATGCAATCATAGTTAACCAGTCCAAGGCCGATAAGCTGGTTAGGCTCAACAGGGAATTGAACCTAACTAAACCCACCAGTCCCAGTGACGTTTACGAGCTACTGACGTGGCTTGGGTTGACGCCATGGGATAGTAAGGTCCAGGCCCTGTTAAGGAGGATTAAGTTGCCCTCACCTTAACGATTACGGCTATGGGCAATTAAGTAACATGGAGTTGAGGCACACCTATTACCTATTAACGGTACACATGAAACACAGATTAGTGGCCACCACCGTTAGTTGGGGACGACGGCTAAACTATGATGTACTCATCACCCCTCTTCTTTATTAAACCAGCGTATGCACCCCACTCAGACAACAGCACTGTTAACAGGTCCCTTATGCCCGGTGCCTTAAATTCACTATACCCCTTGTTAATCAGTGCCGTTATTAGCTTATCCAATGGGAACGGTTCACTTCGCCCTATTTCAATGGCAGTTTTAAAGGGCTCAATGTTGGATATCAGGTCCCTAAGCATCCTCCTACGTTCAGATATCTTGGAGTTGAGGAATTTGACACCTAGCTCAGTGACCGCAACGTCACCATTATCCACCTTGATGAAACCTAGGTATATTGCAGCGTTTAAGTTGGGTATTATGTCATCTAGGTCAGCATCCATGTGTTGAGCGACGGCGTATATGTCAGCCCTACCCCCAAAGTCGTTTAGTATGGTGTCTATCAACCCTATTACATCTGTTAACCTGGAGTCCAGGGGCATTATTGGGCTTCTTTGCCCCATAAACACTTCAGTTAAACTAATGCGGACTCAACTTATGAACTTTTCGCAGAGGTAAGCATTGACCTGCCACCCTCCTTACTCCTAATTATATCAACCCAAACATTATCCCTAACAAAACTCGGCAGATTTAAGTCCCTGCCATCGCCGCTAACCCTCGAATCCACATAACCA
Source organism: Caldivirga sp. MU80 (assembly GCF_001663375.1). GTDB lineage: Archaea > Thermoproteota > Thermoprotei > Thermoproteales > Thermocladiaceae > Caldivirga. The sequence continues at coordinate 28,393 of NZ_LCTF01000009.1, read as the reverse complement.
CCACAATTCACCACCGCCATGGAGCTTACCAACTTTTTCAACTCCATTAAAGCATCAATGATCCGTGAGTAATCATCCTTAAGGAGCTTAATATCCCTACTTAACGACGCCAGTAACTCGTTAACCTCTCCGAGGTTAACAACACTGGGTTGGATCGGCTGAGTAGCGTTCACTGTGAAGCTTAAGTTGACTAGGGTAATTCCTGCTTGCCCACCCTGGGGCTGTACATAATCTTCCTTACCGCCTGTTGGTGATTCAGCCTGCTCGCTAATGTTCAGGTCACCCCTTAGCTGGGAGCGGTATTTCGATAATGCCTTATAGACAGTGTTTATTGAGATGCCTAGCCTTTGGGCTATCTCCCTAGGCCTTAAACCCTGCCTGTAGTAAAGGTCCCCAACCGCAAGCTCAGTCTTAGTTAACTTAACCATGCCTATACACTCTGGTTAATGATTCAGAGTAATAATAACTTACCGTTTAAAAAACATGCATCCCACTAATATTACCACTCAACTTAACGTAGTGATGCACGGCTTCTGGCTAGTAGAGCTATGAGGATTATCACTAGTATTAGCACTATGTAAAACAGTATTGATGATGGCTTGTTAGGTATTAATAAACTCACGAACTGCTGGGATAACGATGGGTTAACGTGTATGGTGAATGCGTCGTTCTGAACCATGGGTATTAACGAACCTGTCTGGTTCCATAGCAGGGTCAACGTGGCCCTGTAGTCGCCTGGGTTTATGCCGTTCTGCACGTCAACCATGAATATTATCTCCTTCTCCTCACCAGGCTTCAAATCACCTATGAATAGTGTGCCAGCTGTTAAGGCGCTTAGCGGGTTGCTACTACTGACATGGGGCTCAATGACGCCTTGTCCATTTAAAATGACTTCAATATTATTAGCCGTTACATTACCCTCATTGGCTATCGTTATGTAAATCGGGACATTGCTATCACCAACGCTTAAATTACTGGTCACGTTAACCACCACTAGGTTTGCCTTAGGCTTAATGACCAGTGGTATGATGTAGGTCTTGTTGAAGCTTATCCCATTAACTATGAGCGTTAGGTTGGCGTGAACAGTGGTGTACAGGTTGTTAACCGTGGATATCACGAAGTTCACGGGCACTGGTTCACCAACAGGTAGGTTGCCTATGTCAACTACGCCGTTGGATGGGTTAACCACGGTAACGTAATTATCCCCAATCAACCTAACCTTAACATCCCTAGCCACTGCCGTCCCTGAGTTACCTATGTAGACTGTTAGTAGGGACTGTGGGTAACCTGGGAATAGGTTGGGTGGGTTAGTGTAGTACGACACAACCACCACATTAGGCACACCTGAAATGACCACCGGAATCCCCCTCACAGTTAATGAGCCACCGCTGTACGTTAACGTTAAGTTAGCGTAGTAAGTCCCAGCCCCCACGTTGGTTACGTTAACCATGAAGGTCACGTATATTGGTACGCCAACAGGTACATTACCTATGGTTACGTTCCTGGTTAACGGTATTAGGCCATTTGGTAATGATACATTAGCCTTAACATTGAAGGCTGGTGACGTACCTGAGTTCACCACTATGAAGGTTAATGGTACTACCCCATAACCTGGCCCAACGGTGACTGGGCTACTTTGCGAACCCCACACCGTACCCTCCACAACCAGCCTAGGTTCCCCTGAGACAACGAGTGGGACCTTTACAATTGCGGTTAAGCCATTGTTGTAAGTTAAAGTTAAGTTTGCATAATAGGTACCTGGGCTTACATCAGTCACGTTAACCATGAAAACTGCGTAAACTGGGACCCCAATGGGTGCGCCGCCTATGGTTACTGAGTTAATAAGTGCCTTGAAGCCTCTTGGTAGGATTATCGTTGCATTTACATTAACGGCGTTGGCGGTGCCCGAATTAACTATGGTTACGAATAGTGGTACAACGCCGTAACCTGGCCCAACCGCAATTGGACTGCTTGGCGAACCCCAGCCAGTGCCCTCCACGGTTAGCCTTGGCTCACCCACAATGGGTATGCCTATGGTTATGTTTTGGGTGGCGTTAGAGAAGTAGTGAATGACCACCCTACCGTTAACTACCCCAATCGGCGCATTACTAGTCACGTTAATGAGGAAAATTGCGTAAACCGGTGTTCCAGGTGGCACGTAGCCCACGTAGGTTTTGTTAATTATTGGCACTAGTCCATTGTTCACTATCAGCGTTACGGATGCATTATTCGCCACAACGTTGCCGAGGTTGAGGATGGGCACCACCAGGGGTAGGATGCCTACGCCGGGTGTCGCCTCAATGGGGTTACTTAAAGAACCCCACACAGGTAATCCACCGCTGAACTTCACGTAGCCGAGTATGGGTATTGTGATGTTGAACTCACTGCTCATGTTTTTAGGAATTAGCAGTATGCTTTTGTTTAAGATGACCTCACTTAACTCCACGTACGTCACGTTAACTCTAAGCTGGTAAATGCCGTTAACAGCCCCTGGGTTAACATCAATAAGCTCAGTAATGTTGATGCTTGATCCAGGTGGTAATACAGGTATTGTGGCCTTGTATGACCCATTTACGTAGTTATATGGGCCAAAGGGGAAGGTGAATAGTGGTTTAATGGTTACGTTGAATAACGCCTGGTTACCGTTGTTAACCACCCTTATCACCAATGGCACTGCATCCTGCCCGGGGGCAGCCAACACGTTAACATACCCAGTAATCACTAGGGCACTTACCACATGCACCGTGATGAGTAGCGTAGCCGTTACTAACAGTAAAGTGAACGCCCTGCCAGTCATAGCGCCACCGATATCGGAAACCTTTAAAAAGCTTTCCCTAAAATCCGCAGCGGCCTTAATGCCTAAGTTAAAGTCCAGGACCCTTTAACGAAAAATAAACTTATAAATACACTGAGAGGTATACCTAGGTGATTATGGAGACTAGGCTACTGGTGGATAAGGTATATGAGGAGCTGTTAAACGCAATAATCCAGGGGAAATTTAAGCCAGGGCAGATACTTAGGGAAGATAAGGTAGCATCAATGATAGGTGCAAGTAGAACCCCTGTTAGGGAGGCCTTGGCTAGGCTTGAGAAGGAGGGGTTTGTTATTAAGGATAGGAGGAGTTACGTGGTTACCCCGATAACCAAGGAGGATGTTATCCAGCTGTACGAGGCCAGGATACCCCTTGAGGCCATGGCGGCCAGGTTAGCAGCTCAAAGAGCCACTGACGAGCAGCTAGCCAGGATGAACAGCATAATTGAGGCCATAAAGGTTGAGGTCATGCAACCTAACCCAAACCCCATTAAGCTAGCTGACCTAAACGGCGAATTCCATGAACTAGTGGCCGAGGCCAGCGGCAATAAAGTCATATCAAGTGTGCTTAAGCAGATTAGGCTTAAGTTAAAGATAGTCAGAGTTAACATATTTACAAGCTACAGTAGGAGACTTGAGGAGACTAAGGAGCATGGGGAAGTCTACGAGACCATAGCAGCCAGAAACGCCGACGCCGCCTTCATTAAAATGCTCACCCACGAGCAAAACGTGCTGGAGTACGTTAAGAACAACGTATTACCCTACTACTTTTAAGGAACATAATTCATTGGGCCTTGTTTACGTATTTCATAGCCATGTAGAGTAGGTAGGGTGAGGCGCTCCCTATGTAGTGGTCGAGGCCCACATTCCTACCCTCCACTGCGTCTATCCTTGAGCTTTGGTTCCACGGATCCAGCCTGGCTATTGTCTCCCACTCCTTCTTAGCCACCTCAAGCCCCTCGTTAACCATACCCCTAAGCACCATGTGGGCGGCTACCGTGAAGCTTACCCTAGGCCAACAGGACCTCATTTGACCTGAGGATAAGTCCACGGTCCCATCAGGCTTAACGGAGTTGGCTAGGCAGTATGGGGAGGGCTTGTGGTTAAGCTCGTATATTGACCTTAAAGCCGACTTAAGCTTATCATCATCAACAATTGGGAGTAGCTTAAGCATGTCGCACCAGAATTGCCCAAGGACCTGACTGTTCATGCATGATTCATTGGCTGAACCATCCCTTGACCTCCAGGCTATGAAGTACCTCCCATTCCATAGGGAGTTGAGGACATCCCTACCTCTCCTGAGGCACTCCACATACTTACCAGGCAGCTTGACACCAAGCACCTCAGCGGACTTCAATAGGGCTTGGATTGCGCACAGGAACAGTGAGGCCACGTAAGATGAGGCGCCGTACATGTTGGTACCATCGTAGGAGTTGTCGAACCCACCCCTTGAGTCTGGGATGCAGTCCCCATCGTGATCCTTTCCCATTAACCAATCAATAACCTCCCTCATCCTCTTGAAGTTCCTCCTAAGCAGTTCAATGGACCCCGTGAACACGTAATCCCTATAGATCATGAGGACCCAGGTACTCCCCAAGTCATTCCATGGGTACATGAAGGATGCGCCGTATATTGGATCCTCTATGCTCTCCTCACCTAGGTCATGCGGAACCTCGCCATTGCGTATATAGAAACCGAAGAGCTCATCCATTTTGATAACCAATTCTGGGTATAGGTCTAGGAGGGCGAAGGATAAGCCATCCCATGTCATTGAGCCTATGGTGTTCATGAGCGGTGCTATGGATAAGGACTCGTAGACAGCCAACCTACCATCCTTAGTCAACCAGGTTGATGATGAGAGGATGTATAGGCTGTTCAACACAGCATCCCTTAACCAGCCGTCTATGTCAATGTCAAGTGGCCTTAGGTGTTCAGAGTTCTCCAGGGCGTACTCAGCTACCTCAACGGCTGAGTTGAAGAAGTTCTCGTAATAATGCCCGTAGGGGTAGTGATGCGGCCTTGAGTTGAAGAACCAGGTTATGAAGAACAAGGCTTCCCCATCAACCCTCTTCCACACTATACCGGCAATCTCCTCCCTTGCGTAGGGCTTAATGGTGTACCTACCCTCATCACTCAACTTACTTAACCTACTGAACACTGATATATCCTCCGTCATGCCCCCCACGGTAGGTATCCAGTATGGGTAGCCTGAATATGTGCTGCAGCCCTCACACCCTATGAAGACCTCGCCGTAGGCTGGGTCACTTTGGAGTGACCTTAGGTTCCTGAAGAGGACCCCATTGACCTTACCCTTAACGGAGTAGTTAACCCTACCCCACCTCCTACTCCCCACTATGTTTGGGAAGGAGAATGCCACTGTCCCACTACCCCTAACCCTCGCCACTATTAGGGGTAGTGACGAATCCTTTACATTACCCTTAACGATGGGTGTGTAGAACTCCACCTCACTGATGGGTAGGCCAGTGAACACGTACCTTATCCTAGGGTACTGCGCCTCGACGTTAATCCTGTCAACATGCCTATACCTGGGTTTAACCTCCACGTGCTTACCTGGGTTTAGCTGGAGGAACAGTGGCTCATCCTCAAGTAGGACTACGTGGAAACCCCTAACAACTTTAATTGGGTTGAGCCAGTTGTTCATTATGGTCACGTTGCCTATGGTTAAATCTGGGAAGAACTCAATTGCGCCTGCACCTATACCGCCTAGTGGCATGCCACTGTTAAGTTCCCTACCACTCACGTCCATTAAATACCCAATTGGATACCGGTATATATGCATTTATTGCCCGTCGATTTGAATAATCAATTTAAGCCGGCTTAAACCCCCTAATTAATGCTGATACCATTCTACAGGATTAGGGGGGATCTTTGGATTGAGGCTTATTTGATAGGTAGAGTTGATGCCTTAGCTAAGGTTAGCTTAATCAAGTCGTTTAAGGGTGGGGGATCCGGGAATGGTAGTTTAAAGCCTATACCATACCAGGACATTAAGAGGATAATAAGCTATGATATTGAGTGGATTAACAAGGCCATAAGTGACCTTGAAGGTGGATTCAAGATGCGCTTCAGGGATTACGTACTCATACCCATGTACAACCCCGGCCAATACATGGCTAAAATCAACATGAACCTGATTGACATTGTTACCCTGAGGGTCACTAAGAGGATTTACGAGAAGTTACTAAGCACCATGCCTGATGAACCCTTCGAGGTGAAGTGGTTTAACGTAACTGTGGAGAATGATTCAGTGTACGTTGAGGGTAAGTACGACGAAGCCTTAACAAGCGCATACCTAAACAATGAAAGCCTAAGGAAGGCACTATTAGACCTATTAACAAGGGGATCCTAAGTACTTCACGGTCTTTCCATGAATAACCCACCTAGACCTGAGGTGCACATTGAGGACGCTGTTAAGTGGCTAGGTGTATTAGGTTAAAAGGCATATACTACTGGCAATAGGAATGATAAAGATTCCTACCTAGTCTGTAGTAGACCTTAGATTAAAAATTAAATGACCCCCTTTAAGGCCATGTTTAAGTTGCTATTATCCGTTAAGTAGTCCACGTCTACTTAGGTATTCCCTTAGGGGTTTATGTATGGCCTCCTTAACCACCTCCTTGGAGTTTTTGAATATAGAGAAGACCTTGGGTATCTTGTTGACCACATCGAGTGGAGTTATGTGGTAGCCCAACTCCAAGGCGGCTAAGTCGCCTGCCGCACCAGTTACGAATGCCGCTATGGCGGCCGCCTCAAATGGGTCATTAACCCTATGCAGCATTGTCGCCAGCACCCCAGTTAACACGTCACCCGTACCCCCGACTGTCATACCTGGGTTACCCGTCATGTTAAGCTTGAACCTTGAGCCATCGCTAATGACGTCCACGTTACCCTTAAGTAGCACCACGCTCCCCTGGCAGCACCTTGAGACCTGCTCAGTTAGCCATTGACCAAGCTCCAGTGGTGTCGCCTTAGGCACCTCAACCCCAATTAACTCCCTCAACTCGCCTGCATGTGGGGTTAGCACCATGCCCTGCCTAAGTAGGTTAAGTCTCTTACCAGCCCCAATCGCCTTTATGGCATCCGCATCAATAACAACCCTCTTACCCAGTTTACCCGCTGCCTCAAGTATAATGTAGACCGCCTCCATCGTCTCCCTCTCAAGCCCAAGCCCAGGCCCAATGGCAACCACATTAGCCCTCTCAATACCCTTAAGCACAGGCCCCACGTTATCCCTGCTAAGCACCTCACCCTCAAGGGGTACGGCTATTAGGTTGGGCGTCTGGGACCTAATGTCGTGGGCAACCTCATGGGGAGCGTAGACTATTGGTAAATCCGCCCCAGTAACCAGTGAAGCCAGGGCTGTTAAGGCTATTGCACCCGTATACTCCCTGGAGCCCCCTATTATTGCTATCCTACCGAAGTCACCCTTCTTCGAGTCAGGTCGCCTGGCGTAGTTTAAGTGAAGTAGGTCGCCTGGGCCCACTATCAACTCCGCCTCCCTAGGTATCCCAATGTCCACGACCACTAACTCACCCACGTACTGCTTAGCACCCTCAGTCACCAGGCCCCTCTTGGCCCTATGCATGGTGACCGTTACATCAGCCTTAACCGCCTTATCAGTGACCTCACCAGTATCCGGATCCATGCCTGATGGCACATCGACGGCCACCTTAGGCGCCTTGGACATGTTCATTAGGTCTATGGCCGCTGAGGCCGGTTGCCTAATCCTACCCCTAATCCCAATGCCGAAGACGGCGTCAATGATGACGTCAGCCCACTTAACGAAGTAGTCCTGGTAAGCCAGCAGCTCAATCTCATCCCTAGCCTCAAGTATCCTGCAGCCCAGTAGGTTTAGGCATATTTTAAGGTTCGTGGCAGCCGGCTCCTCGGTTAGGTCACTCACCTTGCCTAGAAGTATAACCACAACCTCCCTACCTGAATTGTACAGGTACCTACTGGCCACAATACCATCACCACCATTGTTGCCTAAACCAGCCACCACCAGGATCCTCTTGGCCTCAGGCCACTTCGACAGAACAACTTGAGCAACACCCCTACCGGCGTTCTCCATAAGTATCCTACTGTCTATACCAAGGTACACCGTATTGGCGTCCAGCACCCTCATCTCCAGGACAGATATTGCCCCCGAACTCATATGTAGTAGCAGGTGTTGGGTGTATTATAGTATTGCGCCAATGAACTAGTTATCAGCCTACCCCATACCGCTGGGCAATGGGGTCAAGACCTCAATGAGGTAACTAGGGTTAACCATACGCTAAGCGATACCGCAACGGCGGTGGGTAACGTTATCACTGGGCTTAGTTCCATAGGTTGCCTGATTATTAGAATTGTGTGGATGTTAAGCAACATGCCGTATATGAGCCAAGAGACCACGCACATCACTGAGGCTAGGATTAACGTGAATGTTGATACAACCCGCCTAGCGTATTCGAGGGTAGCCACGTACTGCAGTGGCTTAGCTATAGGCCCAATGGCCCAGGCAATCACCCTGATCATTGAGACTAGTCCTAATAGGCCAGCTGAGGTAAGCCCAACCGCCACTGCAAGGAGTACTACGAAACTGGCGTAAAGCATCTCAAGGCCCCTGAAGTAAGATCTAGCGTACTCGGAGTAACTACCCTCAATGCCGGCCAACTCACCGGTAAAGGACACCAGCGATGCGTTAACAACGGTGCTTCCCGTTATGTTAACCCTGGTTGTGAAGAACTCACCACCCCTATAGGCGGTTACTACATATGAACCGCACGGCAATGTGACGTTAAAGTTACCCCCAGGCCTAATAATGAGGACCACGCCGCTACCGTTAACCACGGAGACCTCGGCATCACTGGGTGAATTCACAGTTAACGTGCATTGCCTAGTGAACTTTGAAGGCTTTGAGGGGGGATTGATGGTCATTGTTAGTTCCTTGGGAGCCTCGCCAATGGGTATCGGTGTCCCATTTAATACAGCGTAGATGACGTAGTAGTTCAGCGGTAAGTTCACTATATTAACCCCCGGCTTAACTGGGCCATAATTTACGAGATAGCCTAAGCCCAAGTAACCATACTTTAGGTCTACGGTTTCATTAAGGGTATTGACTATTGTTATGTTGATCCCACGCCTCACCAACCCCTCAACCCTCCCCCAGTATTCATTGGGGATAAGTATCATTGTCGCCGCGCCATAGCCAACATTGGAGAGGGGCATGGTGTAGTTGATGCTACACATGAGGAATGGTTCACTGCCCCTAACCACCACTGAAATGGGCACGGTCACTTGCCTAACGTAACTCGTGAGTAAGTGTAACCCAGGTTTAACACCCACAATGGAGCCGGCTATGCAGACTGGCCCAGTGATGTTATTTAACCCCATCACCATCACCACGTACCTGTAATCGACTAGGGCTAGGGCTATCACAATGGGCGTGTTCCTAATCCCAAGTTGGCTTAAGGCGTAAGAGAGACTCATGGGTACCATGCCTGTGAAGGGCATTAATGAGCCGTTACTTGTTATTGCGTGCATGCCGAAGGGCGCCTTAACCATGGTTAACCCAGCGTAGGCCAGTGAGGCAAGTAGGGCTATGCCGTAGGTTAAGAGCCCTATGAGTATCGAGGCAAGTAATGCATGAACCAGGGTCCTCCTAAGCATCATTAACGTGAGCTTAACCTCCACGACGCAACCACCGCAATCAGCATTGGAGTGATTAGGGTGATTAACTGCCCAATTACCATTAATGGTGGAGCCCCGTAACTAAACCTAACCAGGCTCTGCCTACTTAAAAGCAACCCAAGGGCTAAGTCCTCAAGCGTAGCCACCAATAGGTAAGATGAAACCACCAACACCGTTAAGTGGGAGACTGCCTCAACTAACCCACCACCCATGATGAATCTAAGTCTCCTGAAGGCCTCTGTTAAGTAGCCTAGGTGGCTTAGGGATAGGTACGTGGATGATAAACCAACTATTGTCAAAAACACCACGTACATCAGTGAAGTGAAGCCTGACACATTACCCATTAGTACGGTTGAGAAGTAGGAGACCGGGTCCTTAGGTATGATTAAGGTTCCGTTGGAGCCGTTGCCCAGTTCACCTAGCTTAACCACCATTAAGTAGCCATACGCAGGGTAAGTGACCAGTGAGCCGCACCTCAAAACCTCAGTTAATTCACCAACTACTGGTTGGGGTAGTTCCCCAAGAACAATGCACTCGTTACCCCTAACACTGATGCCGTATAGGCTTGCGTAGGCTGCATTAGTGACGTAGAAGGGTATGGACATGTTGCCGAGTTTAACTAAGCCGTAATCCACGGGCACCTTAAGTAGGCCACCTGTGTACTGCTGGTTAAGCAACGCAATATGGCCAGCCAGGGCAATGGACACCAGGGCTATTGATGACGCCACGGAGAAGAGTAGGTACCTTACCGTGAACACCCTTAAAATAACCCACACCGCCCTAAACCTGAGCATTACATTAAACATTAGCAAAGGCACCCGCTATGGTTAACTCAATGTATTCCACGTAGGCTGCTATGAATAGTATCACCATCGAGATTACTAGCCTAATCACCCAGTGAGTTAGCGATGCAGCGATGTACCTGCGTTTAATCAGGTTCACGGAGACATCAACAGAGTTGTAGGCTGAGAGTGAGTATGAGAATAATTCAAGTAGGCCATGTGGAAGTACAGCTGAGGTCACGTAGGCCGCAATCAGATATATGATACTTAAGCCCATCCTAGCGACGACTATGTAGCCAAGCGCCGCTCCAGTGAACCCAATCAGGAAGACATATATCACTGGTCCTATGAACGGTATGTTCATTAGTAGGTTCAGCGTTAAATTATGCCTAAAAATAACCATGGGTGATGGATGTTGGGCCAGCTGCTCCAACTCCTGCAGCTCACTACTGGGTATAACCTTGATCCCACTTATTGACAGTAGGTAACCCAAGGCCTCACCCAGGGCCAGTAGTATGAATGTTAGGAGGTAGTATAAGAGGACCCTCCTGGTTAGTAACCGTGGCCTACCAGTATCCATTAATCCAAACCCCCTGCGTCGGATTTTTGTTTATTTTCCCAATGGCAACAATTAAACCATAAACCCTCAAGACCTGCCATCCCCCATGGAAGGTGTAAGGCCGTGCAATGCGCATATCCATAGGATTAGGGATGGGCATAAGGGTTAATACCCACCCTAAGGTAGTTGGGTAATTTAAGCATACATGCCGGTGTAGGTGGGTATGGTTAAGCACGCTGGCGTCTCATAGTTTGCTTATTCTGTAAAGCATGTATAGCCCTATTAGGCTCAGCAGGGTTGATGCTAATAAGGGTACGGCCACGTGGTAATCAGTGTTGCGTATAGCCCACCAGTAGTAGTAGGAGGATAACAGAACTATGCTTTGAACTAGGAATAGGAATGCAGCCGTGATGAGCAGCCTACCCACCGGTGTGAAGCCCGTGTCTAAGTATTCCCTGAGTATTAGGGCCACTATGAATGTCTGAACCACCACTAGTACTATGTCAACCATCCATATCAAATCATTCATATTCATATTTTTAAAGCTTAGGCAACAGTAGGTATATAAAGATTTTTCAACAATACTGGATTAGACCCTCCTACCCCTTCTACCTCCAGGTGGTCTAATGGTGTCGTGGGGTATTGGTGTAACATCCTCAATCCTACCTATTATCATACCGGCCCTGGCTAATGCCCTAATCGCCGCAACAGCACCGGGCCCAGGAACCTTAAGCCCATAGCCACCGGGCCCCCTAACCTTAACATGAACTGCGTTAATCCCCCTCGCCATGGCTATCTGCGCCGCCTTATAGGCAGCCATCATGGCCGCGTATGGACTTGGCTTATCCCTATCAGCCTTAACAACCTGCCCCCCACTAACCCTGGCCACAGTCTCGGCGCCTGTTAAGTCCGTTATTATTATCATGGTGTTGTTGGTGCTTGCGTAAATGTAGGCTATACCCCACCTAAGCTTCCTCAACTGCGGTGCCGCAGCAGGTGTAACCTCCCCGGTGGTTACCTGGCCTTGCTGCGCAGCCTGCTCACCCTGTGTAGCTTCACTAGACACGAGGCGCCTAGTAACCTAAGCGTTTATAAAGATAATCACGCATGAGGTTCATGATGCTTAGTGGGCTTGGTGAGGATAAGTTGATGAGCATCATGCAGGGTATAATAGGCTTGACACCACCCAACGTAGATAATGACGTATCCTACGTGGAGTTCCCAGGGGTTGGTTTACTTGCCCTTAAGATTGATGGAGGCTCCCTATCTAGGATTAAAACAGGTTTCATGAGTTACTACGACGTTGGCTGGAGGGTAACCGTGGGCACTGCATCTGACCTATTGGTTAAGTTGGCTAAGCCAATAGCCCTAGTAGCATCATTAACCCTTAAGGGTGACCACACGAGGAGCGAGTTCGAGGACCTGGTTAAGGGGATTAGGGATGCCGCCGTGGCCATTGGGGCAAGTTACATTGGCGGGGACTTAAACGAGGGCAATGATGATGTCCTGGACGTGGCTATGCTTGGGGTGGCTAAAAGGCCAATAGGTAGGTCACCTAAGCCAGGCGACGTCTTAGTCACAATACCACAATTCGGGTTCACTGGACTCACCTTTAAGCTATGGTACAGCGGCCTACTTGAAATGCACTCTAACGACCCAGTTGTGGCTAGGGGGATTGAGTTGACCAGGAGGCCAAGGCCCTGGAGCCCCAGTGATGAGTTAACGAGTAATATCGACTGCATAAGCGCATCAATGGACTCCAGTGATGGGTTAGGGAGGGTGCTGAGTGAGATGGGTAAGGCGGCTAGGGTCACGGTTTACTCACTGCCAATAAACCCTGATGTTAAGCAAGCCTGTAGCGCACTTAACATTGACCCGGAGGAGGTTGTGTTTAATGGTGGTGAGGAGTACCTACCAGTCTTCTCCATAAGGCCAACCTGCCTAGGGCTATTCAGGGATTTGGGGTTCATGGACTTCGCTAGGGTGGAGGAGGGTGTGGGGGTTTACGTGGGTTCAAGGGAGCTTAAATACAGGGGGTGGGTTTATTTTAACCCAATACCCTACGGCTAATCTAAATAGCTTTGTTGGGAAAGCGTTAAATACGCCATGGCTGATGTTGATGCGTGATCAGGGGGCTATTCATAGGTAGGTTCCAACCACCCCACTGGGGGCATGTTTGGGCGATTAAGGCTATACTGAGCGAGGTGGATGAATTAATAGTGGTGATTGGGTCCGCGCAATTCAACTACATAGAGAAGGATCCATTTACCGTGGGGGAGAGGATATGGATGCTTAGGGAGGGGCTTAAGGAAGGTGAGGTTGACCTAGGCAGGGTTATAATAGTGCCCATACCTAACATTGAGAATAACGCAGCTTGGCTGAGTTACATAAAGTCCTACCTACCCCCATTCCAAGTTGCCTACACGGGCAATCCATTCGTGGCCATGCTCCTCAGGGAGGGTGGGGTTGAGGTTAGGCAGCAGCCTATGTACGATAGGGATAGGTATGTTTCAACCAGGATAAGGGAGATGATGATTAAGGGTGACCAGTCCTGGAGGGGGCTCGTACCAGCCTCAGTGGCTAGGATAATAGATGAGGTTAAGGGGGTTGAGAGGCTTAGGGTGATAATGAGCGGTGAGGCTGAGCCACATAAGTGGTGAGTTATACAACGAACAGCTTTGATATTAACGGTGAGGCAAGGTAGATTAAAAGCACCAGGGCCGTGATAGCCACTGCATGCTTAAAGCCGGCGGATAACTCACCCTCACCTAGCTTACCTGCCACGAGCCCCATTATGAAAGAGTCGACTACAGTCGTTAGGGCGAAGCTGCTTGTGACGTAGTTAACGTAGTAGCCGGATAAGTTGAGTAGGACACTGGACAGGCTAACAACCGTGAACACCATTATGACTAGAGTTAGGGTGAGTATCATGGCCCCTATGTACGGCACGAACCTAAGGGGCTTAAGCCTGGCCAACAAGTCATCATTAATCCTAATCATCAGTGATGAGAATGAGGCTAAGGACTCAAGGGTCTCTGGGGTTGCACCACCGTACTCAATGGACTCCAGGAGTAGCCATGCGAAGACCCTGGCGTAGTAGGACTTAGTCTTACTCATGAACTCCGATAGGACAACCCTAATAGGTACGCCGTACTTAATCTGCTTACTAATGTCCTTAAGGTACCTTGAAAGGGCACCGTAATCCCTTGTATCAGCCAACGTGCTTATTATCTTCTCGGGTGTGAAGCCGCTCTTACGCAGCTCCGTGAAGTCCCTCAGGAAGTCTGAGAAGGCCCTCTCTAGGCTGCGCCTCTCGGCTATAACCTTACCTGCGTATATGGCTGCTGGGGTGTAGGCTATGACCATGACTGTGGCCATGTATATGGCGAAGTCTATGCTAATGGGCCCCACTTTAATGACGTAGCCCAAGTCGCTGTGAAACATTGAGGTATAACCAGCCAGTATGGCAACCATGGCCGCCGTTGTGGATATTCCGAAGGCTATGTATGGCCTGGTATCCGTGTAAGGAACCCTGTATATCGAAACCTCACCTAGGTATATGAAGGCTACTGATATCGCCGGCACCACGAGTAACCCGAAGAGTAGGTTGTTGTTCACGGCCTGTTGAAGGGCACCAATTGGGTTGCCAGTGGGTGTTATTGCCTGGGCTAGGTAGAGGACGTTAAGCCCAATTAGCAGTATAACCCCAGCCCCTATGTACGATTCCATCAGTGTTGATAGGAACTCAGCACCCCTCCTAACCCTATCAATTGTGTCACTGACTATCTCGTTAAGCCTAATCTCAAGGTAATGCAATATGTCCCCACCCGTCCTGACGTTGGTCACGTAACCCATTATTAAGCTTTGGAATAGGTGGCTTGGGGTGCTTAAGGCCGTCTCGGTTAATGCCGTTAAGGGGTCCATACCAAATGCCTTATTCTTAACAACAATCTCCCTAGCCACCTTACCAATGGCCTCTAGGAGCTTAATCCCGGCAATCCTTTCTATGGCTGAGGTGACGCTTAACCCAGACTGTGAAATCATGGCTAGGTACGCTGCGAAGAAGGGGAGCTCCGAGTCAACCTTGAATTGAAAGTCAGATGACTGCATCCTAGGCAACGCCATCATTATTGAGTAGACCATGAGGGGGAGGATTAGCATTACAACACCGAACACCAGCATAATCATAGGTCCAACGGAGGGGCTTAGGGTGTTGAGGAGTGATTCAATGGCCATGTATGTTAAGTATAGGCCAATGGGTACGGAGAAGATGGCCATCATGACTGTTGCAAAGAAGACCCTTGCCATGAACCTCTCAGGTGACATATACACCCTAGCATTTTTAAGAAACCTCTCAAGGTCCTGCTCATTCCTCTTAACGTACCAGTTAACCAACGGTCCAGTTAATGATAATGCCAACTCGTCTAAATCCACTTGTAATACCACAGTATTCCTATTTATAACTCTTACTCAAGGCGCCTCCGCTTAAATAATTAACCACCATTGAGGTAATCCAAGATGCTTGCTGGGCCAGATCCGCCAGCTCTAATGGCTCTGGCCAAATCCTCCTTAAGCACTCCCTTGAGTGATGGATTGTATAATGCGGCTGCTGGGTGGTACGTTGGGTAAACCTCAACCTCAACACCAGCTATGGTGACCCTAAACACCCTACCCCTAACCCTAGAGATCTCGCTTACCCTCAAACCACCGAGGCCAAGTATAACCCTGGTACTGTGCCTACCCAGGGTCACTATCCTCCTGGGTCTCACCACGGCTATTTGCCTTATTAAGTACGGTTTACATGCGTTAATCTCCTCGTCAGTGGGGTCCCTATTATTGGGTGGCCTACACTTGACGACGTTGGTTATGTATAGGCTTGACCTATCAACCCCAATATCCTGGAGCAGGCTGTTAAGCAGCTTACCTGCAGCACCCACAAACGGTCTACCTGTCTCATCCTCAACCTCACCTGGAGCCTCACCAATCAGCATTACCTCGGCGTTTGGGTTGCCTTCACCGGGCACAGCCCTCTTCCTGGTAAGGTGTAGGGGGCATTTTGAACAGGCTTCAACCTCCTCACTAATCCTACGCAACTCCCCAACCTTAGACTCACCACCCTGAACATCCACCTAAATCACCAAGGCCCTCCCTTAAGCGACTCCACGTCTCTCTTAAAACACTACTGCCCAGCACACCGACACGGTTAAAATAGGCTAGGTGGTGTGGTGGATATGGGTAACGCAGTGGTGGGTGGTAGGCCTAGGATTGCTGAAATACTCCTGGAGGGTAGCCCAACTATCTTCTGGGACATGCTTAGGCAGGTTGGCGTCGAGGAGGCCACTGGTATACTGCCTAGGAATTACCCTGATTGGAGACAGTGGAGGGCCTATGAACCATGGGACTATGCGCCACTGGCCAACTACAAGAGGATGGTTGAGGGGGCTGGGTTCAAGTTAACCATCATTGAGGATAACCCACCAATGGATAGGTTAATCTATGGTTTACCAGGCAGGGAGGAGCAGCTTAACAACGTGGCTAAGTTGATAGAGAACATGGGTAAGCTTGGGATTCAGATCTGGGTCTACAACTGGATGCCCACGGGTTGGCTTAGGACTAGGGCAACCTTAAGGGGTAGGGGTGGGGCCTATACGTCGGGCTTCTACGAGGAGGACCTTAAGGACTCTCCACCACCAAGGCTTGGTAAGGTCGACGCCTCCACCCTATGGAGGACGCTTAAGGACTTCCTGGAGTACATTGTGCCAATAGCCGAGTCGGCAAACGTCAAACTAGCCCTACACCCAGATGACCCACCAATACCTGAGGCACCGCCGGGCGTGGCTAGGATAATGAATACCGTTGATGCCTTCGATAGGTTGCTAAGCCTGGTTAAAAGTGAGTACAATGGAATAACCCTATGCCTAGGCAACTTCTCATTAATGACAAACGACCTACTGGCCACCGTTAGGCACTTCCTCGAGACGGGTAGGGTCTTCTTCGTCCACTTCAGGGCTGTCAGGGGCAATGCAAGGGCCTTCGAGGAGGTCTTCATAGACGAAGCCCCTGACCAATTCTACCTAGTAATGAAAGAGTTCGTTAAGCACGGCTTCAACGGACCCTTCAGAGTGGACCATACCCCAACCCTAAGCGGTGACATAGCCCAATTATCCGTGCCAGGTTACTCAGCACTGGGTAGGCTACATGCAATAGGCTACCTACAGGCGTTGTACAGGGCGGCTCAAATAGAGGTTGCAAACAACAGTTAACCAGTAAGGAGTAAGGTAAAAGCTTTAAAGGGGCCTAGGCCTAAACCAACATAGCGGGGGTGCCCGAGCTTGGTCAAAGGGGGCGGGTTTAGGTCCCGTTGGCGTAGGCCTGCGTGGGTTCAAATCCCACCCCCCGCACCATAAGGAACGAGCCTTCTAGCATTCAATTCCCTTAACCATGCATATTCTCATGGGTATCCATGCATACCAGCCCTACTATCCATGAAGACGTATATAACATGCAGCGCTGGTTGATCATTGTGGAATTACCTCCCACTCTCCCTCCCTAATTCACGAACATCACGAAGCGCCTAAACAAGACCTGTATAAGCCATGGTTTACCTAAGGAGGAAGACCGCTATCATGGTACTTTACTTACATACTACGATAGTTTTAAAAATAAATCATCCCTACCCCATGCCTCATGCTTCAAGGAAGCATAATCACAGTGCTTTCATCGGAGGAGAAGGATGCTATTAACATAGCGTCAATGTTAGGTAAAAGGGATAAGATGGAGGAAAGGGTTTACTACAGGAGGATTGGCGAATTGGTTCGAAGCGTATTAATACCCAGTACCGATAGCATTCTTGAGGTAGCGAGAGCCCTCTCAATATCCAGCTCCTTCTATCTAAGCATGCCCAGGTTTACTTGGATTGAGGGTGAGTTGGCGTTACTTGCCGAGTCTGCGAACATACCTGGCGTTGTGCTTACAAGCGATGTTGAGATGTTTATGAAGCTCTTTAAGGAACTTAACATATCCAGGCTAGTTTCTACCGAATTCAGAGAACTTGATGGTGACGCGGCGGATAGGGGTTTAGTTTTTATCGATAGGGCCTTCAATGTTAAGGGTGTTGGCGTTGTAGTGCTGGGTTACGCATTAACTAGGGTAGCCGTTCATGATAAATTCATTGTATATCCAGTGAATAGAGAGGTCGAGATAAGGAGCATACAGGTACTCGATGATGACCAGGAGGAGGTAATGCCAGGTACACGTGTCGGGTTGGCACTTAGGAACATTAGGCTCGAGGACGTGGAAGACGTACAGGCGCTTGTTAAGCCTGGCACTAGGTTTACAAACTCAATAAACAATTTCACTAAGTTTAAGTGGAGTGATGATGCAAGGGAGGTTCACGTGGTTTTCAATGGTATAAAGGTTATGGGGAGGCTTGAGAGCGGCGAGGTAAAGCTTAGTAGGGAGTTACCATTGGTTAACGGTAGGGCTTTAGTGATTAATGTGAATGCAAAGCCTAGAAGACCTAGGATCATGGGCTATGCAGACATCAGCGCTTAATCGCGTATCAACAATCTTACTAAACCCTACTTCACGCTCCCTAAACATTGACTCATCCATTAAATGCAGACTAGCTTAGGGTATCCGTTTAGCCGGCAATGTAGAAGGCTCCTTGTTGCATTACCCACATCACTAACGTGTAGCCATAGGGGTCGTAGAGAGTCCACCCAGCATGACCAATTACAACAATGTCTCAGTACTTGGCTGAGTGATCCACAATAAGCAAATCCATAAATTGCATAGCATGTTGCATATTAATGACCACACATGTCAGTATGAATGGTGGGTTAGAATTGAATGAGAGGAATGTGGGGGAGTGTCATTCTCTGGCGCCGCCGCCGGGACTTGAACCCGGGACCTACGGGTTAACAGCCCGCCGCTCCACCAGGCTGAGCTACGGCGGCCTCAATGCGCTTCACATCTTAACTTTTAAATTTTTCCAACCATTAAACTGATTAACCTGACTCAACAATGGTGTAGGCTTTGGTTAGCGCATTGTGGATTGAGCTGACTATTGCCTTACCCACCCTGGTGGCTGGGCCAGCGTAGGGCTCGGGTTCACCCTCACCTAGTGAGACTATGGCTAATGCATCGCTTGTGGTTCCATGCAACCTACCACCACTTAAACTGCTAAGCGTCTCATGCTTGGCCTCAGCCGATAAGGCGATGGCGTCAACCATAGCGGTAACCGTCAGTGGCCTATTCACGATGATGGCAATGTTCACTGTTGATGGCCCCCTCCACATCTCAATGACCCTAGGTCCATCGATCCTATATGGGTTACTTAGCCCCATGGTTACGGATACGGTGATATCTATGTCACCGTGCTGCTCATTGTGAATCACATGGCTTTTGGATAGTTCAGCCGCTGTTAGGAAGGTTACCGCCTCATTACTGTTAATCCCGAGCCTAATGTGGGTTACCTTAACCTCTGTGGCTGGGTCTGCGTTGAAGTCTTTTGGTACGTGGTGGTGTATGATGAACCTTACACCGTACCTTAACCCACCGTCGACCGTACTTGACAACATTGATGCGGCACTGCTCAACTCGATCACCACATCACCGCCGGTGCTAATGATGCGCCTAATCATAGGGGCCGTTGGTTTGGTTGGTTTAAAGTTCTTTAACGCTAGGCGGCCTTAACGATGCCTAGTATTCCTAAGGCTATGAGTTGAACCGCCCATGATGCTATTATTATGCTGAAGAATCTTGCGAATATCCTAAGCGTGTTATTGCCTATCAACCTGACTAGGTATATGGAGTACCTCATGGTTAGGTACGTTGCCAGTGATGCCACTAGTATGGCCGTGAGTACACTGAGCTCGTTGTAGTACGTAACCATGACCATCACTGATGTTATTGCCCCAGGTCCAACAAGCATGGGTGTTATTATGGGCACTATTATGTACTCCTCTGGGTTAATTCCCATAGTCCTGGGTGTACCCTCCCTAAGCACATCCACGGCTATTATCAGTAGTATCACTCCCCCAGCCACCCTGAAATCATCTATATTTATGCTGAATATGCTTAATATGAATGGCCCGGCAAAGGCGAAGAGGAGCAGAAGGGTGGGTACCGTGAGGGCTACCAGCTTAAGGAACCTATCCATCAGGTTCTCGTAGTTTGGTACATTAACCAATAGCGGTATGGCCCCCAATGGGTCTATTATTGCGTACAGTTGCACAGACGCCACGAGTGCGTCGAAGATTGAAAATGGCTGCATCAACTAGCCATTAAGCCTTAATTTATAAATAATTCACATCAAAAATACTCCATACGCCGAGAGTGCATAAGGCCTTATAGAGCTGGCTTTGGTAGAGGTACCAGGTGGCGGATTACTTTAATGAGGGATGCTTGCCATGAAGTATCAGCGCTATTAACCCCGTTCACCAATCACCCAGCCTAGGCTCATCACCGGTTAAGCAAGCCGCTAAGGGGTTGGTTATAAACTATAGCATTAACAACTAATAGCGGTAATTAGGATGCGGATTAGCATTGGGCTATGGGGCAATTTCGGTTTTCGTGATTGTTCGTGGGGTTTGTTGCTATTGGTGCTGAAGCGATTTGCTTATAAACCAAACCCTAGTAACCCTTACTGGTTACCCTGGGTTTCCGAGACCCGTAGTGGCTGGGAACCCCCGGCGACGGGTGGGGAGCTGCTGCGGTGAGGGGGCCCAGGGAGACCGTCGAGAAGGAGACGGTGGAGGTTTAACACCTCCGCCGCCTCCAGAGAGACGGCTATGGTTTAAGCTCCCTTAACGTGGTTAAGTATTATTGACCTCAGTACGTCGTGGGTGTGTGGGTGTAGGTGCATGAAGTGGGCGTAGGTGTTGTTGATTGTGAATCCATCCATCCCATTAACCCCAAAGCCCCTTTCATATTTCAAAGCCAGGTCGTAGCTGCCCTTAAGTATTAGCCTTGAGTAGTGGAACTCATGACCCATAAGCACCGTTCCCCTGGGTGCAATTAAAGTGTCCTTAATCACCCTAGCCACCACGTACCCATGGCCCACGGGCCTATTCAGCATCACAGCCACTGCGTCTATTATCCCAGCCATCTCATACTCACTGTTGTTGAATATTATTGAACTTGCTAGGTACATTAAACCCCCGCACTCGGCGTAGAGGTAACCACCCTTATCCACGAACCTCCTCACGGATGCCCTAAAGGCCCTATTACCCTCAAGGCCACTTGCATAGACCTCAGGGAACCCACCACCTATTAGGAGTATGTCCACATCCCCAACGTCACCATCCACCTCAGGGTCCAGTAACTTAACCTCACCTAAGGTTAGGGCCTCCTCAAGGGTCTCTGGGTAGTAGAAGGTGAAGGCCTTACCTGCAATGATACCTATCCTGGGCCTCCCCCTTACAATGGGCACCTCAACCTCCAGCTGGCCATTAAGCTTTATGGGCTCGGAGTACTCCCTGGCCATCTTCACAATTATGTCTGTGTTTATGCCTGTTGATGCAGAGTCCACGATACTAATGAGCTGTTGCCTGGCAACCTCCTTGGCATGCCTTAAGCCAAGGTGCCTATAGCTAAATGACTCCTCAATATCCTCACTCCTCGGTATAGCACCAACCACCGGTAACCCCTCCTCCTCGACGATCCTAGTTAACTTATCCACCTGCCTCGGGGGAACATTAGTCAACACGACGCCCATTATCTTAACCTCTGGGTCGAATTGCCTCAACCCCCTGATGATGGCCCTGGCCGTTCTGTTAATCCTCTCACCATTAATGACTAGCAGCACTGGTGCCTTGATTAACTTAGCCAACTGAGCCGTACTGCCAAGTTCACTGAAACCGTCAATGCTGTCGTATAGCCCAGCCACACCCTCTATTAGGGCTATGTCACTGCCCATGGAGTATCTGTAGAGTCTCTCAAGGACCCCACTACCCATTAGTACGTAGTCCAGGTTCCTACTTGGTGAGCCGGTGATTAAGCCATGTAGGCTTGGGTCTATGTAATCCGGCCCCACCTTAAACATGGAGACCGTGAAGCCTGCCCTAATTAGGGCGTTGGCTATGGCCAGGGTTGCTATTGTTTTGCCTGACTTACCCTTATACGAGGATATGATCAGCCTAGGCGTCGTTAATTCCATCCCAACCACCCCTGATGAAGATTAGTGATGGCGCCTTAACAATTAACCCACCTATATTATCCCTGGTTAGCTTGGTCAAACTGCTGTCTGGGTAGGTGGCTCTACTTACAATTAAGGCTGAGTCGCCATTCCCCACGTATTCCTTTATCTTATCAATCACCCCAGATGCCATGAATACTACGGTTGTCCTCCTAACCCTACCCCTAGCCACGCTTGGGTAGGATACAAGTGTCACAACGTCACCTAACTCAAGTAGGTGTTCGGCGGCCGCCGCCGTGAAGCTGGGTACCCCAGGTATTATCACGCACTCAACCCCCTCCCTCTTAGCCTCCTCACATATCCTCACGCCCCTGCTGAAGAGGGTTGGGTCACCGTTCTTGAGGAATGCCACCTCTAGGCCACCCTTAACGTACTCAATAGCCTCCCTAACGTAAGCCTCATGTTCAACACCCCTAACGTGCCCCATGTAAACCCACCTAGCTCTGCGTGCATACCGCCTAAGGATCTCTGGGTTAACCAGTGAGCTGTAGTAAACCACGTGGGCCCTTGCCATAGCCTTAATAGCCTTCACTGTGACTAGCTCAGGGTCCCAGGGCCCAACGCCTATTACGTACAGTGCCACATGCACTTTGCCTATAGTTTAAAGATAATGCTTATTTCACATTAATGGTGAAATCAAAAAAGCGTTACCAATGATGAGTCGCCTTGTTTTTAGGGCGGCCTTACTTCCTCTCGATTACTATCTCGATGGCCGCCACAACCCTCTCCTTACCGCCCTGGCCAGTTATCTTGTCGCTTAGTAGCTTAACCTCCCTCACATCCACTTGGCCGGCCAGGAACCTGTCGCGGACCATTGTGGCCGCGGCCACGGCCCTCGCTATGGCTGAGCCCCTGGCCTTCAGGATAACTCTCCTGCTACCCTGGTTGAACTGCATCACCGTGGCTATTACGTAGTTTGTGGTTGGCTTCTTACCAACCAGTATTGTGGCCTCCTGTTGAGCTGCCATTCAACTCACCAACTCTCCTCCCTGTACATGTATTTTAAAGCATTACCGTTTGACAAAATGGTCAAGCCCCACCCTTTAGGGCGGGGTTGTCCCATTGCGTGGGGTCTTATGCGTCAGGTTTACTACCCCTGCTTTACTGGGGTGTTTAATAACCCCGCAATAGGCGGGGTAACAACCAAGACCCCCACAGTCAAACCCCACCCAACAAGGCGGGGAGGGGGTCATCGACCTACTAGCCCACTGCACCACTAGGCGCACACCCAGAAACTTAGCAACACCCGTAAGGAGGGTGTAGCCCCAAGACCCCAGTGCATCCTAGCCAAAAAGGTGGGGAAAGGAGTCGGGCTAACCCTCCGTTTTCGTTATTGAGCGGACTAGAGGAGTATGTTAATGGTCACCTCATCCCCATCCCTCAGGTTTAACCTATCCCTAAGCTTAACGGGCGCTATAACCTCAATCACCTCTGGGCCATGTGAAGTCCTCTCAACGAGCAGCACCCCGCACTGTATGCTGCTTATCACGCACTTGAAGGCCTTAACCCCACCATAGGTTCTTGCGCCGTTACTGAAGCCCTCAATTCTGATTCCAGGTATCCTCTCCAGGTATAGCCTATACTTGACGTACTGGTCAAGTAGCCTAACGTTCAAAGTGCCTGGGTATGGGTCGAAGCCCAGTTTACTGGTGAACTGCCTCCTATAGCCCTCAAGGCTCATGTAGTAGCCACCTTCCCCAAGGCCAGTCGTCACCACACCCCTGAGCACTATCGTTATGTTTCTACCCAGTAAACTCTCCATCAAGTCCATTAGGCTCCTCAACAGCGCACTACCCCTCTCGCTGAGCATGAGACTGACCTCACCCTTGGCCCCACTCCTAATCACGTAACCCTCCCTCTCAAGCCTCTTAAGGACCTTGGAGACGTTTTGCGGTGTGGTGCCTATTTGCCTAGACAAGTCGCTTACATTAACCCTAGTGAAGCCGTGGTCATTAACTCCGTTTTGCAGAAGCAGCAGTATATACGGTATTCTCTTCAACTCCCTGTAGTTGACAACACTAGCATTAACCTGCCCATCCACGTGAAGCCTAATAGATACCCCTTTAAATACCTCAGGTCTTAATTTAAAGAGCAATAAAGGCTTATTAACCCTAAGCCATGATCAACGGCATGGCCATTAACCTAGTCCTACTGGACGTCGATGGAACATTAACCGTGGATAGGGGTAACCTAGCCCTTGACCCAGATGCCATTAGGGTTATTCAAAGGGTTAAGGATAAGGTTAAGATAGGTTTAGTCACCGGCAACGCCCTAATAGTGGCTGAAGCCTTAGCTAGGTACATTGGGCTGGGGGATGATTCACCCATAATAGCCGAAAACGGCTGCATAGTCAAAGTTGGGTCAACCATCATAAGGTTAAGCAACTTAAGTGCCAGGGAGGTGGTTGACGAATTAATTAGGAGGCTTGGGTTAAGGCCAACATACCAGTATCAATGCAGGTACCTGGACATTACCATTGATGTTGTTGGCGATGATTACGGGGTTGTGGGGAGGATTAAGGATGAGTTAAGGAGAATGGGGCTAGGTGACCTATATGACGTTGAGACTAGTGGCTACGCCGTGCACGTTAGGCCCCGTGACTGCGGTAAGGCTAAGGCTATTGCCAAGATGTGCGAGCTCATGGGGGTGGACTGCTCAACAGTGGCCTTCATAGGTGACAGTGATATTGACGCTGAGGCCTTCGGTGTCGTCGGGCTTGGCGTTGCCGTTGGAAACGCAACCAAGAGGGCTAAGGAGAAGGCTAAACTAGTCACCAGGAGCCCAAGTGGGAAGGGTGTTGCCGAGTTCCTAACCAGCCTGGTCAATGAAACATAGCCCACATTGCTGCGGCTAGCATTACAACTCTGCGAACTTTGACCCCCATAATAGACAGGGCAATAACCAAACCCCGAAGTGAAAACCCTACCCTCCGGGAAAAGGTCATCTACTCCTCCTCAAACCCCACCTCCTCAGTCCTCAAGGTGTTAATGATGTCGCTTATTATCTGGTTGTTTAACTCGCTTGATATGAATGGGAAGACTAACACAGCCTCCTCAGCCCTAAAACCTCCACTAACCCAGTCCCCTGAGTATATTATCTCGTAGACCGGTATTGTCGCCTCCGCTGAGTCACCACTCCTCCTAATGTTGTAGTTCTTCAACCTATCGTAGAGCTCCGGGGATGGTAAGGGTAGCTTGACTTGAATAACCCTATCATCCCTAAGCACCATGAAATCCCCCCTTTCTGGGTCCCACTCCTTAAGTAACTCAGCGGCCACCCTCCTAACCACATCGGTGACTTTGCCACTAACAACCTCACTACTCACCAGCGCATAGTTCCTAATCCTGGCTACAATACACGACTCACCGGCCATTTAACCAGTACGCACTAATGGGCTTTATAACTGTACCCAACTCACTTTAACAATCAACTCAGCATGTGGTTCAAATCCGGAGGACTCTGAATAAAGGCTTGTTGACTTAGACTAGTTTTAAAAGGAGGTAAGTCACTTCCCTGATATTTCACGGATTATCTTAACAACCTCCAGCGGCGTCCTTGCAACTCTTATGCCTGCCGACTCAAGGGCCTTAACCTTACTCTCATATGTACCAACCCCCATTGATATAATCGCCCCAGCATGCCCAAGCCTCTTCCCAGGGGGTGCTGTCCTACCAGCTATGAAGGCGGCGATGGGCTTAGTTATCTTACCCTCCCTAACTAGGCTTGCTAACCTCTCCTCCTGGTCACCACCTATCTCCCCTATCACCACTAGGTACTTGGTCTCCGGGTCATTTTCAAACATCAAGGCTGCCTCAACCATGTCCGTGCCTATTATTGGGTCACCACCAACACCAACCACCGTGCTTTGCCCAAAGCCCGCCTGGGTTAGGTGGTATGATATTTCGTAGGTTAATGTACCGCTGCGTGATATTATGCCCACTGGCCCCTTCCTCGTGTAGACGCTGTTAGGCAATATGCCGACTTTACTTATCGTAGGGCTAACCACGCCTGGGCAGTTCGGGCCAATTATGACAGTACCCTTGTACTTGGCGTAGTTCACGAACCTAATCGCGTCGTGTATCGGTATGTGCTCTGTTATTATGACCACTAGCCTTATGCCATTATCCACCGCCTCGTAGACTGCATCTGAGGCAAACCTAGCCGGTACGAATATTATTGATGTGTTTACATCAGGGTGTCTCCGTAAAGTCTCCTCCACCGAGTCGTAAACCGGTACCCCGTGGACCTGCTGACCACCCTTACCAGGCGTTACCCCTGCAACTACCTTAGTGCCGTATTGAAGCATGTACAGCGTGTGCCTAGACCCCTCGCTACCCGTTATCCCCTGCACAAGTACCCTGGTGTTCTGGTCAACCAGTATCGTCATCTGCCACCACCCTGCAGGTTCCTCATTAACTCACCTATGGCCTCCTCGGCTGTTTCATAAATTTTAACCCCGAGTGGAGCCAGTATCCTCCTACCCTCCTCCTCATTAGTGCCCTTAAGCCTTATGGCAAGTGGCTTGGCTGCCCCAACCTCCTTAAACGCATCCACCACACCGTAGGCAACCTCATCACCCCTCGTTATACCACCGAATATGTTTAGGACTATGCCCCTTATCCTCTCATCCTTAAGCAGTAGCGTTAACGCTGCCTTAACAACATCCCTACTGGCGCCACCGCCAACGTCGAGGAAGTCGGCTGGCTCCCCACTAAACTCCCTAACCAGGTCCATGGTTGCCATTGTTAAGCCAGCCCCATTACCAATGACACCCACGTAGCCTGGCAGCTCAACGTAGTGGAAGCCGTACTTCCTAGCCTCAATCTCCTCCCTAGTCAAGTCACCCTCCTCCTCAACAGATATGTCGCTATGCCTATACAGGGCATTATCATCTACCATTATTTTAACGTCCAGGGCAACGAAGTCTCCACCCCTTGTTAAGGCCAGTGGGTTAATCTCAACCAACTCTGTGTCGTAAGCCTCAAAGACATTGTACATTACCCTCAGCAGTGAGGCGAACTTGTAGGCTAAATCACCCGTGAACCCCATGAACTTGTTAACGGCATTAATAGTGTAATCCCTTAAACCCTCAAACGGGTGTATTCTACCCCTGAATATCTTCTCCGGGCTTGTCCTAGCTATCTCCTCAATGTCAACCCCACCCTCAGGTGAGGCCAGTAGTATGAAGGTCCTGCTGGATCTATCTATGGTCACTGAGACGTAGTACTCCTTAACAACGTCAACACCCTCCTCCAGTAGAACCTTCTTCACCTCGAAGTCCTGGATCACCCTGCCCAGGTACTCTGAGGCTATCCTCTTGGCCTCATCCTTACTACCAGCCCTCTTAACAAGCCCCATCTTAGCCCTACCTGCGAAGGGCACCTGGGCCTTGACGAATACTGGGTAGTTTAAGCTGGCCTTATCCACATCATCAGGCTTACCGATGACAACACCCCTAGGCACCTTCACACCATACTTAGCCAGTATCTCCTTACCCTTATACTCAAGCAGCCTCATCAACCAGCACCTAGGGTTAGGTATTTTACGCTTTACTAATATTAAACAAGATACGCTTCACCGTAATAAACCTTAGGGGCTGTTTTGGTTTTCGTGGTTGTGGTGTTTATTTTTGTTGGTGAGTGAGTCCTCTTAGGGCTATTGAGTAGGCTGATGCTGTGTGCCTGTCCAGCCCATGCTTTCTCATTAGTTCGTCGTGTTTTGTTGAGTTTGTTGTTCCCTTTGGGTTTACGTACTTGGTTTCTATGCTGTATAGTGGTGCCTTCATGGCTATTTTCTCAATGATTGAGCTCCTGAATATTGAGACCTTGTGATTGTAATTCTCATGATTTCTATCACCACTCCTAATCCACATTAGCCTCAGCCTACCGAGAACCTCCGGATTCTCTAGGAACAAGGTCTTAACGCCATGGCGGTAAGCGTAATCAAGTAATTCGTGAATCCTCATGCCAATAATGCCCCAAGCCTTGTGCATGGGAAAGCCTCGTGCAGTCACCTCACTGAACCAGAAGGTGTGGGTGTCCCTAAGCTCACCCTCCTCATCAATGATTGCTAGGTTGATTCTATCCGAGTTAACGTCAACACCACCAATGAGCTTGCCACTGTTTTTCTTATGCCTAGTCATGTGCTCATAATAAACATCCATTGGCACTGTCACTTGAATCTCACCATGAACCCACAGTTGACTACCCCTAACACCGTAATCCCTAACCACAACCCTACCCATGTACTTGACACGTTCAAAAAGAACAGCATTGAGCAATTCCCTGTAACTCCTCGACACAGTGGGCTTTATAACAACCCTACTAATCGACCCATTAAACCTAACAG
>NZ_LCTF01000043.1 GCF_001663375.1 Caldivirga sp. MU80 | reverse complement strand
GCTCTACTCACAAAGATTCTACAAGAGGCACTTCGGAAAATACGCAGAGGTACTATGGCTACCAGACACCTTCGGATTCAACCAAACAATACCACAAATAGCAAAACAAAGCAAAATAAAAGCATTCCTAACACACAAGGTCTTCTGGAACGACACGAACAAGTTCCCCTACAACGTGTTCAGGTGGGTTGGGCCTGATGGAGACTGGATAACGGCAGTAGCCTACGGCAACGGTAGGGGTGGGTATAACGGTGACTTCACAGTCTCCAGTGTGCTTGAGCAGTGGAGGAACTGGGCCGATAAGGATCAACCAATGCTGTACTCCTACGGCTACGGTGACGGTGGGGGTGGGCCTAATGTGGAGATGCTGCTTAGGGCTGAGGCAATAAACGACCTACCAATCCTACCCAAGGTTGACTTAACCAGTGGGTTAAATGGCTATTTAAACTCCGTGAAGCCCACTAACGAGTGGAGGGGTGAGCTTTACCTGGAGACGCATAGGGGTACTTTGTCTTCTCATTCTAGGGTTAAGTTGCCTAATAGGTTGGTTGAGGTTGCCTTGAGGGAGGGTGAGTTGTGGTGTGGTTTGGCTGGGGTTTACGATAGGTCAAAGTTCACTGGGCTTTGGTTGACTCTGCTTAGGGATCAGTTCCACGATGTATTGCCTGGTTCGGCTATTAGGGTTGTTTATGAGGGTGTTTATAGGGAGCTTGAGGGTGTTTACAGGGAGGCTATGGGTCTTGCCGAGGGTTGTGCCAAGTTAATTGCCGGTGATGGTGATGAATTGCTTGTCTTTAATTCGCTTCCTTGGGATAGGTTTGGTTACGTTAAGGTTAGTGAGCCAATGCCGAATACTCAAGGCATGGGTGATGGTTACCTAGCCTTGGTTAAGGCACCCAGTGTTGGTTACAGTGTGCTTAAGCCACTGAGCCCGATTGAGCCTGTTAGGCTTGTTGAGGATGGTGGTGGCTTCATCCTCGAGAACTCCAGGGTTTCAGCTAGGGTTAACCTTGATGGTACCGTGGCCAGTATTGTTGATAAGGCCAGTGGCCGTGGGTTGCTTAGGGGTTTGGGTAACGTTATCGTTGCCTATGAGAATGCGCCAGGTTGGTCTGATGCTTGGGATGTTGAGAGGGGTTTTGAGGAGACGGCGTTCACAATAAGGGCCAGTGAGCATGCCGTTGTTGCAAGGGGTCCATTGTACGCTGGCGTTAGGTTCACGTATAGGTTTAGGCGTTCAACAATTATCCAGGAGGTTGGCTTGTATGCTGACTCCCCTAGGCTTGACTTCAAGACTACCATTAGGCTTGTGGATAGGGAGTTGCTTTATAAGGCTTGGTTCAGCTTCGACGTTAACACTGATGAAGCCATCTTCGATGCACCATACACCCCTATTAAGAGGAGCACTGTTAGGAATACTTCGTGGGATTTGGCTAGGTTTGAGGTACCTATGCATAGGTGGGTTAGCCTTAACGAATGCTGCTTCGGCGTTGCCCTCCTTAACGATGGTAAGTATGCTGTTACTGTTAGGGGTGGTGATGTTGGTTTGACTCTTGCTAGGACTCCAATATTCCCAGACCCAACCACTGACCTTGATGAGGTCACTTTCACGTACAGTGTAATGCCTCATAACGGTGACGTTGTGACTGTGCATAGGGCAGCCTTAGAGTTAAACACACCAATGCTAATCGTTAAGGGTAGGGCCGGTGAGGCGAGCCTAATTAGGCTTGAACCAAGCAACCTAACTCTGGAGGCTGTAAAGCTGAGTGAGGACGACGACAACGCATTAATCATTAGGGTAAGTGAAGTGGCAAACGCAAGGGGAGTAGGCCAATTAACACTACCATTCAAACCAAGGAGGGCAGTGGAAACAAACATAATAGAGGACGAGGATGGTGAGGAACTACCAATAGAGGAAAACAAGGTGAAGATAAAGTACAAAAACAAACAAACAAAAACAATAAAAATATGGAAAAGCTAGGTTCTTTGCCTAGACCTCTCGTACTCAATCATATCCTTTAAACCACCCTTAAGCCCGTACCTCTCGCTGAACCCAAGTTCACTATATAGCCTACTGCAGTCTACGTTGAGTCCAGCTGGGCCTGGTACCTTTGATGAGGTCTCCGTTGGTTTGCTAAGTGGGGTGTACTCAACCTTTGCATTGGGTAGTAGTTCCCTTATTGCGTTAAGAACGTCGCTTATCGTGAACGGTTCCCTTGAACCCAGGTTGTAAACCGGCCTCTTGATCTTACCCTTATCAACGAGGGCTAAGTGTATGAAGGCTGCCGCAGCATCCTTAACGTAAAGCCACCTATACTTGGCGCCAACGTACGCGAAGTCGTCAGGGACCTTGCCATGGCCCTTCAGTATTAGGTCCCTTAGGAAGCTGTTGAACTGCCCAGTGTAGCCACCATACCTCCCTGGTCCCCAGGCCGTGGTTAACCTACCCCCCACTACGTCTAGGCCGTAGTTGCTCCTGTAGAATGCGCCGTAGAGTTCATCTGCAAGTTTAGTTATGTGGTATGGGTCTGGGGGTGTCATTGGGTAGTCATCCTCGTTGACGCTTGCCTTACCGTAGGCCGAGGGTGAGCCGTAGACGGACTCAGAGCTGGCGTAAACAACCCTCTCAACGTCCATTAGTCTGGCCGCCTCAAAGACGTTTAAGGTACCCATTATGTTTACCTGGGCTGACTTAATGGGCCTAACCCTCGACTCAAGCAGTATCATAGCGGCCAAGTGGATTATCCTCCTAACGTTAAACCTCCTAATGGCGCTTACCAACTCCTCCAGGTTAGTTATGTCGCCATAAACAAGCTCCAGGTTAGGGCCCCTCCTAGCCAGCAGTTCATCGGTGAACCTGACGTCGAATGCGATGACCCTGTGGCCGAGTTCAACGAGCTGATTAACCACGAAGCCCCCAACCTGGCCGCTGGAACCCGTGACGAGTATGCTTGACATGTGTTACGTGGCCGTGCCTCCCTATTAAGTATTAA
The DNA here is from genome assembly GCF_001663375.1 of Caldivirga sp. MU80. GTDB lineage: Archaea > Thermoproteota > Thermoprotei > Thermoproteales > Thermocladiaceae > Caldivirga. The sequence continues at coordinate 12,880 of NZ_LCTF01000043.1, read as the reverse complement.
ACCATAGTGTTAACCCTGGCTGCCCATGTTAGCCAGTAGTTTAGGTAGCTCCATTAGGCTGTTTATGGTGAAGTCGGGCTTAACCGTTAGGTTAACCTGCCTCCTGTTGACGAAGACTGTCCTTATTTGACTTAACTTGCCACCAATAATGTCCTCAACAAGCCCACTGACTATTAGGGCCTCCTCCTTATTCACCTTAGCCCTATAAAGCGCAGCATTGAATATCCTCACGTTTGGTTTACCAACCCTAGTCAGGTCTGAGCTGACCACACCCTTGAAGAACCTTAGTAGGCCATTCTTGAGCAGTATCTTCTTGGCTATGTCGTTGTCCAGGTTCGTGAGTATGTACATTGGAACCCCCAGGTTGCTTAACTCGTTTAAGGCGGGCTCAACGTCATCGTATATCCTGGCCACGGTCACGAAGGCGTTGGCCAATGCGTCACCCCAGTACTCAAGCTCCCTACCCCCAAGGCCAAGGGAATACTTCTTAACCACCGTCATCATGACATCCCTAGCTAAACCCCTCAATGACCTATAGTTCCCTGAGGAGACGAGTTGATTATACCTGTTAACCCATTCACTGGCTATTAGGGCAGCGACCTCATCCTCACTGGCCTTAACGTCAACCTCCCTCTTTATTAAGGATGCCATTTCCTGCGGGAAGCCCTCCAGACTTGCTAAAGTATCCACAACCTCCATGAATAACACTACCATACGCCTAGATCACCAATGGCTTAATTTATAAAATTATTCCCCCATTAAACCAATGCCGTTGAGTCAGCACTCGGCAAATTCGCCACCAATCCGGCGAGGTCACCCACTCATCACCCATTAGCAAAAGGGCCCCGGGGTTTATTAAAACTAACCCAGAATCCTTAAAGTTAAGTGTCGGTGGCCCTCAGGCAGTGTGCGGTATAGTGGGCTTGACTGGCAGTGTTGGTGAGAGGATTGGCCTAGTGCTTAGGAGGTGCCTTGAGAGGCTTGAGTATAGGGGATATGACTCGGCCGGTGTGGCTGTGGTTAACGGTGGCGTGATCACGGTTAGGAAGGGTAGGGGTAAGATTAGTGAGGTTGATGCTAGGGTTAACTTCACGGGGCTTAACGGCGTGAGTGGTATTGGCCACACGAGGTGGGCCACTCACGGTAAGCCGAGTGATGAGAATGCGCACCCCCACACGGACTGCAGCGGCACCGTCGCCGTCGTGCATAATGGCATAATATCAAACTACAGAGAACTTAGGGAGCAGTTGGAGGCTAGGGGGCATAGGTTCACCAGTGACACGGATACTGAAGTGATAGCGCACCTGTTTGAGGATTACGTCAAGGCTAGGTTAACGGCCCTCGAGGCCCTCAGGGAGGTGGTTAGTAGGCTTAGGGGCACCTACGCCATAGCCCTACTCTACGCCGGCGAACCCGATAAGGTCTTCTTCGCCAGGAACGTGTCGCCGCTCATAATCGGCCTTGGCAATGGCTTTAACTTCCTCGCCAGCGACATACCGGCCTTCCTGGAGTACACGAACAGAGTTATCACGCTCCACGACGGTGAATACGGCTTCATAACCCCAGGCTCGGTTTACGTGGAGAGGGGTGGGGAACCCGTTGATGTGAAGGCTAGGGTTAGGGTGGTTAATTGGAGCCCTGAGTTGGCGAGCAAGGAGGGCTATCCCCACTTCATGCTTAAGGAGATTCATGAGCAGCCCAGGGCCCTTAGGGATACTTGGGCCGGCCTGGATACTGATCAATTGTCTAAGTTAAGTGACCTACTGCTTAAAGCTAGGAGGGTCTTCATAACCGGTAGTGGTACATCATACCACGCGGGCCTTGTGTTTGATCACCTGCTGAGCGGCTTAATGGGACTGGACACGCACGCCTTCAATTCCTCCGAGTACAAGAGGTACGTTAAGCTGGCTGGTGATGGAGATGTTATGGTTGCGGTGTCCCAGTCTGGGGAGACTATAGACACCCTTATGGCTGTCAGGGTTTTTAGGAGACTGGGTGTTAGGGTTATTGCGGTTTCGAACATTGTGGACAGCACCATACCCAGGGAGAGTGATTACCAACTCTACACCAGGGCTGGGCCTGAGGTGGGTGTTGCGGCCACTAAGACGTTCACGGCCCAGTTAATGGTGTTAAACGCCCTAGCGGCCACAGCGGCGCTTGGCGGTGGTGTGTTGGGTAAGGATGAGTATGGGTTGATCATGGGTGAGCTTGAGCACCTACCGGACCTGGTTAACTTAACCATAACCAGCGTTGAGGCTAAGGCTAGGCACATAGCCAGTAGGCTAGCCAGTAAGGCCAGTGCATACTACCTGAGCAGGGGGCTTGGCCTACCCATAGCCATGGAGGGTGCGCTTAAGCTTAAGGAGGTGGCCTACATACATGCTGAGGCTTATCCGGCTGGGGAGAGTAAGCATGGGCCAATAGCCCTAGTTGAGGGTGGGTTCCCAGTACTCTTCATAGCCACTGATGATGAGTACGTGGATGCCCTTGAGGGCAACGTGATGGAGATGAACGCCAGGGGAGCCTTAACCATAGGCGTAATCCCAGCTAAGCACCAACCTAGGTTTGGTAAACTGCTCAGTGAGGTTATTCAAACCCCCAACGTCTCACCGGGTGCATTAACCATACTGCAGTCCATACCACTCCAGCTACTGGCCTACTACACAGCTGTCCTTAGGGGCCATGACCCGGATAAGCCCAGGAACCTGGCTAAGACAGTCACCGTTGAGTAGTGGCATGCTTTTAAGCCTAGCCCAGTTAACGTGGATGTGGATGGGTTAGTGGGTGTCGTGGTTGCGCCGGATAACGGGGAGTTAAGCGCGTTGAGCAGTGGCGCCAAGCCTATGGTTAGCCTGCTTGGTAAACCCCTGTTGAGGCACTACATGGATGGCCTTAGGGCCATAGGGGCATCGAGGTTCATAGTAGCCTCCAACGTAAGCATAAGCCTTAGTGACGCCGAGGTTATTGACTATGGGGGCGACTACTGGGCTACGTTGGTTAAGGTAAGTGAAATAGTGCCGAGGGGCTCCACGGTGGTGGCCTCGTCAATGGATATTTACGTGCCTAGGGAGGCCTATGAAACCTTAATGAACGTCCACCTATCAATGGGCTACGATGTAACGGTGCTGGTGGCTGCCGTTGAGGATACCTCAGGTGGGTTCAGGGTCAACACCTCCAGTGACGGCAAGGTCCTTAGCCTGGTTAGGGGTGGTGGGCCAGGTTACCTTCACCTAGGCTTAACGGCCATTGAGCAGGATGCCTTAGTCAAACTAGCCGGTGGTGCTGAGCTAGGTTCACTTAGGGTTGGGGTGGCCCACTGGGGTGGGTGGTTTACCAGGGTTAACACGCCATGGAGCCTACTGGAGATTGTTAGGAATACCTTAGCCAACTTAACCTCATCATCAATATCCACCAGGGCTAGGATATCCCCCAGGGCATCCATGGAGGGGCCGGTCATCATTGATGATGATGCCGTGCTGGACCACAACTGCACTATAAGGGGGCCAGTCTACGTGGGTAGGGGGGTTTACGTGGGTACTGGAGCCTTAATAAGGAACCACACCGCCATTGAAGAGGGTGCGGTAATCGGTGCCAACGCCGAGGTCACGGAGTCCCTTATTGAGCCTAGGGCAACCATCGGTAGGGGTGCCTTCATTGGGGCGTCACTGATAGGCCATGGGGTTGTTGTTGAACCCGGCGTTGTAACGCTAACAACAACAATGGGCAGGAAGATCGGGGCCATAGTGGGTGAGGGGGCTAGGGTTGGTGCTAATAGTGTCCTTAAGCCAGGTAGCCTGGTTAAGAGGGGTGAGCACGTGGCTCCATTAACCCACTACGGTTAACTTAAACTTAGTTAAGTTAAAAGGCCTAACGCCGATTGCAAGTAAGCTTCATCACAATGTTTAAAACTTCATCAGGTGGGTGTGGGTTGAATGAGTAGTGTTGGGGTAGTCTTCAGGGTAACCACCTTCGGGGAGAGCCACGGCGCCGCCGTGGGTGCTGTTATTGATGGTGTGCCGGCTGGTATAGCCTTTGATGAGGGGTTCATCAGAAGGGAGCTTGATAGGAGGAAGTTCTGCCACATACCAGTGTTAAACCCGAGGTGTGAGGATGAGGACTTCCAAGTCCTCTCAGGGGTTAAGGATGGGTTAACCACTGGTACACCGATAGCGGTAATCATCTGGAACAGGAGGGCTAAGTCGGACTACTACATGGATATTTGGATGAAGCCAAGGCCGGGGCACGCTGACCTAGCCTGGTACCTCAAGTTCGGTAGGCTGTATGACTTCAGGGGTGGCGGTAGGGCCAGTGGTAGGGAGACCGTTGCCAGGATTGCCGCTGGGGCTGTGGCTAAGATGGTACTAAGGCAGGTGCTGGGGGTTGAGGTCTCAAGCCACTTGGTTGAACTGGGCGGCGTAGCCATAGGTAGGGACTCGTACACCTTCGACGAGGTGGTTAAGGCTTGGGAGAAGCCGCTACCCATGGTTGATGATGAGGCTGTTAAGAGGGCTGTTGACCTACTCATTAAAACGGCCACGGAGGGGGATAGCGTTGGCGGCATTGGTGAGGTATTAACCACCGAGGTGCCGCCTGGCCTAGGTGAGCCGGTCTTTGATAAGCTTAAGGCTGACTTAGCCAAGGCCATCATGTCGATACCGAGCGCCGTGGGTGTGGAGTTTGGGGATGGGTTTAGACTAGCCAGGATGAGGGGCAGTGAGGCTAATGATCAGATAAGGCTTAGGGATGGTAGGCCCAGGCTCGAGACGAATAGGGTTGGTGGGATGCTGGGTGGGATGAGCATTGGGGAACCCATAAGGCTCAGGGTTGCCTTCAAACCAACCCCAAGCGTTAGGAAGCCCCAGAGGACGGTTGACCTTGAGAGAATGGAGGAGGTGACCATAGTCTTCAAGGGCCGCTACGACGTATCCACCGCACCCAAGGCCATACTAGCCGCCGAGGCAATGACAGCCATAATACTTGTCGACCATTCCATTAGGGCTGGGTTAATACCTAGGGTCATTAAGAAGTGATGCGCTAAAAAATTATAGTACTATCATGCCGCTTAAAACCTCTTAATCATGCGTGCCAACTCCCTAACTAATCTATTGTACTCCCTGCAGTTTATGGGTTCATCACCGTAAATATGCTTCTCATACATGGATATGACACTTAATATTAATGTGCGGTCACTCGTGAAGTAGGATAAGTACTTGGCCACGTCGCTGCTGGTTAAGTCGGGCCTATAGATCCTTAAAACCTTATTTAACCTACCGGTTATCCTCCTCATACCCCTAACAGCGCAATCCTCATTAACCCTAAGCTGAGCCACAACCAGTACCGTTAACAGTACTGACACTAGGCCCAGCGCCAGTAGAACAAGTGAGCTTGGTGGGTACAATGCATTCACAGGCTTAATCAACGCCGTGGTTGACGTAGTGTTGGTGTACGCCTCAATACCCCTCATGTTCCTCTCAAGGCCAGGTGGTATGAAGCGGCCTATCATTGTGTTGTTACCGTAGTCAACATAGGGGTTAATGGGCCCCACTGGGCTTATGAACTCACCCTCACTGGTGCCATTTATATTCAAGTTACTTGAGTTAACCAGTTGACTTGAGTTTAATCCTCCATTACCCAGCTGCGGAGTTGTTTTAAGCGGCACCGTTGAGCTTATGTAAATCACAAGCTTGATTAAACCACCCCCCTTAGGGGTGTATTGAACCTCCATTACGCCGTATGCTAGGTAGGGCCTGTTGTTAAGTACGAGGAACCCACTGAACTCGACGGCTTGAGTTAGGTTACGCATTGGCGGCTTAGCATTAAACTCATTAACTATACTGGACATTGTTGGACTAGTTAATATGAGGACGCCCATTGAGTTATTGTAACTAACCGTTAATGGAATGTACCTAACCGTTGAGGCGTTCAGTGGCGTTATTAAAACCTCACTTTGAGGCATCGACACCAGTGCTGCGCTGACCAGCATCACCGCTGCAATAAAGTATTTATAGCCTTCCTTAACCTTCACGCGTTAGGTGAACTAAGACGGTGTTAATATTACTTTCCCTAAAGCTAATGGCATACGCATTATTATCCGTCCTCGGTAACGCCTCCTGCGTGATCGTACCTAACATTAACGGTACCATGATCAACATGACTGTTACTAGCCCAGGCTTCAACATAACCCACGCCATTGGCCTATTATCAAACGTGACCCTGTTCGGTAATTATGCGGAGGAGTTCATGAGGCTTGGTGGGGCTTATTGCGAGGGTTCCTTCGGCAAGATGTACATAGTGAATGGTGGCGCCTACCTCATAAACAGCACCAGTGGTGGATTGATAGTTGGAGTGTCCAGCATGTTAAACGTTAGTGAGGTTTCCATACCATGCATCACGGTGCCGGTCCCAGCCAAGTACCCCCCTAACTCAACAAGTCCCCTAATCAACCTCCCACTCATACCCTTGGTGGGTTGCCTGGCAGTGGTTAGGTTCAATGGAACAGTGGTTAACTCATCCATGCTTATGGTGAACTACACGTCCCTGAACCTAATGCTAAGTGCATTAACGCCCATAACCTTCAGAGCCATCCTCAATGGCGTCTTCAACACATACACGTATGGTTCGGGGGCTGGGGCTGGGAATGCCTTACCAACCAGCGTGCTGCTTATTGTTAAGTCGCCTGAATTGGTGGCTAGGGTTGAGTCCAGCATCCCGGTTTACCTCAGGTTCTACGTCTTTGATAATGTGACGAGGGGTTATAGTCTCAATTACACGCTGAAGCCTATAGTTAACTTCATTAACTCACCCTACACGTTAAGCATGTACACTGGTAACACCACAGACTGCAGGTTAATCAACGTCACAGTCTACTTCATACACCCTGAATCCGTGATACCAATACCAATACCCGTTAATGAAGGAGGTCGGTTCCTGGTTGCACGTTACGTTGAGGTTAAGTACACCAACCCATCCTCAACCCTACTCCTCATTGAACCAGGTAAGGTCCTGTTGGTAAGTAACCCGGTAAGTGAAGTGGGGTATAGCGTTGATGTGTGCAGCATCAGTGGTGCTGAATCAAGAGCCATTAATGACCCCTATGCACTCCTATACAGGTATACCGTGGCTATGCCGATAAGCGTCAACTCGTCAAACCCCCTGGAGGCCTCGTTAATTATCCTAAGGATTCTTCAAAACAGGACCATCCAGGCTAAGGTTAGTTCATTCTTCAACTCCACCTGGGGCCCATCGGTGGCAAGCGCAGCCGCCATGTACCTCTACAGGGCTTTGGGTTACCCGGCTAGGGTCATATTGGGTACGGTGCCGATTAAGTACGATGGGGAGTACCTTGAGTACGGTTACTTGCCATGGGTCGAGTTCTACTACGGTGGTTGGGTTGACTTTAAGCCCTATAGGGGTTTGCCGACGTCGCCAAGTGGCGGTGGGCTGGGTGAGCTACTTACCAGGTATGGTGTGAACTACGTGGGCGTCAGCGTCCTCCTGGTGCTACCAGCGTTACTAATTTATTACCTCTACCTCTACCTAACGAGTAAGGGTGTTTACGGTGAGTAACCCAACAGGGGCTGACACGGTGCTCAGTAGGATGCTTACTGAATTATCAAAGGTTGTTATTGGTTATGAGGAGGAGGCTACGGTAATGTTCGCAACGCTACTGGCCGGTGGGCACGTCCTACTTGAGGGTGTGCCTGGGGTTGGCAAGACGACGCTGGCTAAGGCCTTCGCCAGGACGCTTAGCCTAAGCTTCTCCAGGATTCAATTCACCCCAGACCTACTCCCAAGTGACGTGGTTGGTACTGTGGTTTACAACCCTAAGGTAAGCGACTTCGAGGTTAAGCTGGGCCCCATATTCGCCAACATTGTGCTCGCCGATGAGATTAATAGAGCCCCACCCAAGACCCAGGCTGGTTTACTTGAGGCCATGCAGGAGGGGCAGGTGACCATTGGTGGGAAGTCCTTTAAACTACCAAGGCCATTCATGGTTATTGCAACCCAGGACCCAAGGGAGCTAAGCGGCACCTACCCACTCCCAGAGGCTCAGCTTGACAGGTTCATGACTAGGATATACTTAACCTACCCAAGCTTTGATGAGGAGGTTCAAGTCAGCATGAACACCAACCTGGGTAGGGTTGAGTTAGTTAGGCAGGTGGTGTCCGTGGAGGAGGTCGTTAAGCTCATCGATCAAGTTGACGGTGTTAAGTTAACGAGACCCGTGGCCAATTACATAGTTAACGTAGTTAGGGCCACTAGGGAGTATAAGGGGGTTAGGCTTGGCGCAAGCACAAGGGCCATACAGATGCTAAGCCGGTTAGCAAGGGCCTGGGCGATGCTGCATGGGAGGGGTTACGTAACCCCTGAGGATGTGATCAAGGTGGCCCCCTATGTGTTGGCCCATAGAGTATTCTCAACGTCGGTTAGCCCTGAGAAGGTTATTGAGGATGTGATTAAGGGTGTTGAAACACCGGAGGCCAGTCTGATAAGGAGGTGAGGGTAAGCGGTGGTAAGGGTAAGCGGTAAGTTGAGGGATGTTTTAAGGAGCTTAACTAGGCGTGAGGTCGTTGACCAGGTTAGGGCTGTAGCCCAGCCCATAGTCATGGTGGTCGTGGCCTACGTGGGCTTCCTCAACAACTCACCCCAGGTGGCGGCCGTTGCCTCACTGGCCCTATTAATCTACACCGCCTACGTCCTCTCATGGTACGTTTCACGCACCGTTGAGTTGAGGAGGATTAACGTGGACCTCAGGGCCCAGTTAATGAGCAGGGGTGATTCGATTAAGGTCAACGCACCCGAGGGGGTTAGGGTTAGGCCAGTAGCCTCAAGGCACTTCGAGGTTAAGGGTGGTGAAATGACCCTTAAGTGGGGTGGGGTGGCTAGGTTACTTGGCCTCCTACTCACAGCCTATGACCCACTCACGGGCCTATCAATCTCAACCTTCAGGGGGCTTAAACTAGCCGTGCCCACTCTGGTGGGTTCACTGGAGGGGCTGGGGGCCTCTGCGTCGACGCTGCTTGAGAGTGGTGTTGAGGAGTATAGGGGCCTTGTTGAGTACGACTACACTAAGCCAGCCTCAAGGATACACTGGCCCTCCTCAGCTAGGATTAATGAACTTGTGGCTAAGGATTACAGTGAGGAGGCGGCTAGGCTAATAGTGTCTATACCAGCCCTACCGGACCTACTAACCGAGGGGGATGTGAGGCCTATTGACAGGGTCCTCATGGCCCTTGAGGGCTTGGCTAGGAGGTATGGGTTAATCAGGGTCATGCTGATTGGGCCTGGCATATCCGAGGGCATTAACGTAACCCTGGGTGAAGTACCCCTAGTTGAGGGTTTACTAGTGGATGCTTATTCATGGGCTAGGGATGAGGTTGAGGTTGAGAGGCTGAGTAGGCTAATCAATGCACCCATTGAGGAGGCCGCTTGGGTGGTTTACCCAAGGCCAAGGCCCGTTGAGGGTGGGTGGGATTACTTCATAGCCAACGCCATGGGCCACTTGGCCATAATACCCAGTGAGGCCGCTGAGTACGCTGTTCAATTGAGGAGGAGGGGTATTGAGGTGCTGGTGGTTTAACCATGGATACGTGTAGGCTAACCCTAACGCTAATGGTGATTGTGGGCATAGCCCTAGTTGCATCCACCGCATCCATACCCCTACTACCCCTCGCAGTACTACTACCACTACTACTCCTAACCAAACCTAGGCATTGCCAATACGTAACCCTAGGCCTAGCCTCACTACTACCCCTAACCCTCCTGGCGGCGCAGGGTACATTGCCGATGATTCTGGCTATGCTTGAGGAATTGATATACGCATCACTACTCCTAGCCAGGTTAAGTAGGCTTGGTAAACTGGTTATGGCGCTTAACCTACCCGCATCAGTGGCGTTATTTGTAGTCTATTACCTGGCTGATGCATGGAGACCCATGGTGGATTACGTGGTTTACCTAATACCGCTAACCAGCAGCCAGATAGTTGGAATAGCATTAATAGACTCGATGATGCTCGCCATCATAAGCATACTCATTATTGATTACCTGGTTTTAAGAATCATTGAATACAGGCGGATACGAAGCTTAACTTTAAGGTAAGGTTAACCTAGCCGTAGTAGCCGATCCACGTTGACGTGGCCAACACATGGCCCTTAATTAAATTAACCAATTGGGCGTAAGTGTACTTACCGCCAGTTACACCTAGCCTTGAGTCCAAGGCGTAAACGACTATGACGTACATGTGCCTGCTAGGTGGGCAGGGCCCATTAAAACCAACGTTACCGAAGTCGTTAATGAGCTGGTAGCCGAAGCTGGTGTTCGAGAGGTGGGGTAAGTTGGGTGGTATGTAGTTGACAGGCGGTGCGTCGATGAGCACCCAGTGTATGAACATGTTAGCGTCAACATCAATCATAACCACCATTAGCACCTTCGTGCCGGTGGGTATGTTACTTATGGTCACTGGGAATGAGGCCGTGAAGTTAACTCCATTACAGGCGTATGAGCTAGGTATGTTAGACCCATTACTGAATATGGGCACCATTATCCTAAATCCACCCAACCCCATGTTAGGCTCGTAAATGCCTGTTGATGAACCAGTCCTGGTTCCCTTAACATACAGGGTTAAAATTATGGCGACTAAAACCACCACGGCTAGGATTAATACCTGGGTTAACTTCACCCTCATACTGGCTAAATACCACTGGGTCGTTTTAAATAACTACCGCATTAGAACGATTTATTAATCCCCCCACCAGTTAATGAGGCGTGAAGGAGGCTGAGCTACAGCGTAACCTAGGTGGAGACGTGGTGATGTGCACAGCCTGTGCCAGGAGGTGTAGGTTAAGTGATGGGCAGGTAGGTTTCTGCGGCGTTAGGGCTAACTTTGGTGGTAGGCTTTTTCTAGTGGTTTACGGTAAATTATCGGCAATCGCCGTTGACCCAATTGAGAAGAAGCCGCTCTTCCACTTTAACCCAGGTTCAAGCGTACTCTCCATGTCTACCTACGGCTGCTCCTGGGCCTGCCAATTCTGCCAGAACTTCGACATAAGCCAGAGACGCATGTGGGAGGGCTTTGAGGTAACCCCTGAGCTCATTGTTGAATTGGCCGAGAGCTACGGCGCCCAGGGCTTAACATACACTTACAATGAGCCATCGGTGTTCGCCGAGTTCGCCCACGACGTTGGTTTACTGGCCAGGAGGAGGGGTTTATTCAACACCTTCGTGACCAACGGCTACCTGACCGATGAGGCTGTGGATTACCTGTCCAAGTTCCTCGACGCAGCCACCGTGGACATTAAGGGTAATGCGAACAGGGACTTCCTAAGGAAGTACTCACTCGTCCCAGACCCTGAGCCAATATTCCAAACAATCAAGGAGATGAGGGATAAGGGCATTCACGTTGAGATAACCGACCTGGTTGTACCTGAGGTGGGTGATAGCCTTGAGGATGCTGAAAAGATGCTTAAGAGGATTATGGATTACCTGGGCCCTGACGTATCCATACACTTCCTCAGGTTCCACCCAGACTACAAGTTGAATAACCTACCACCAACGCCCGTGAAGACCCTTGAGAGGCATGCAGAGTTGGCCAGAAGGATGGGGTTCAGGTACGTTTACCTAGGCAATGTACCAGGCCACAGGCTTGAGAACACCTACTGCCCTAATTGTGGCAGGGTTGTGATTAGGAGGTACGGGTTCCAGATACTTGAGGTTAACCTAACTGAGGATAATAGGTGCAGGTTCTGCGGCACTAAGATACCCATTCAAGGTAAGGTTTGGCCAACGTGGAGGGAGGATAGGTTCGCCGCCGTGCCCATACACCTGTACTCAAGGTACGTCAGGGTGACTAAGGCTGATATAGAATCGATAAAGGCTGGCCTAAGGTCAAGCGGCTCCGCATCCTAGGTACCTATTGCCTAAGCTTAATGTAGTACTTGTACTTCCTATCGGTGCTAACGGCCACCAGCCCATTAAGTTCAAGCCTCATGAGCACCCTCAAGACTTCACCCTCATCCACGTTCTCATAGCCGAACGCCTTCAAGGCTTGCATTAGGTCCTTGATCGACGACTCCTTCTTCATCTTCAAGTACTGGTATATGACATAGTGCAGTGGGAATGATGGCTTACTCATCCGTGGGCTGCATCAGTAAGCCCCTTATTAATGTTTTGCAAATGAGAATTGTTAAGACCACCGCTAATGTAGCTGTTGATGTTAAACGGATTACTGGATTAGTGGGTAGGATGCTGAGTACTCATATGAATATTTCAGCCTTCCTCTGCTCCCTAGCCCTAACTTGACTTGTCTTAAACCTATCCCACCAGGACTCGTAAAACTTAATCATCTCCGGGGTTAAGGTTGCCCTAATCTTACTCATCGCCTTGGAGAAGTCCTCCATGGTAACCTCAGTTGCATTTGGATCCTCCCTAAGCGCCGTTAATGCAGCCTCCCTAACCAGGAGCTCAATATCAGCCCCAGTGTAATACTCAAGCATCTCGGCAAGCCTCCACAGGTCCACGTCCTTGGCCAGTGGGACATTCCTCGTGTGTACCTTCAGTATCTCAAACCTACTGACCTTGTCGGGTGGTGGTACGTATATTATTCTGTCGAACCTCCCAGGCCTTAACAACGCCGGGTCAAGCATGTCTGGCCTATTCGTGGCTCCAATGACAACGACGTTCTCCAAAGCTGCTATGCCATCCATCTCCGCCAGTAGTTGGGCAACAATCCTATCCATGGCCGAGGTGTCTAGGGTGTACCCTCTTGCTGGTGCTATTGCGTCTATTTCGTCGAAGAATACTACGCATGGTGCTGCCATTCTTGCTTTTTTGAATATTTCCCTTATTGCCTTTTCTGATTCACCGAACCACTTGCTTAGTATTT